>CAZCRQ010000018.1:0-19730 GCA_964501095.1 uncultured bacterium
ACAGCGTCCTGCCCTCCTTGTCCGTAGTCGTGACGGTCAGGGTAATGTCACCCTGCCCGGGAATCGGTTTCTCTGCCCTCGTTTCCTGATCACTGGATGTAAACATTTGTGTTGAACTGGTATCGGTTTCCCCCATTTGATAATACTCAGATTCCAGGTCTACCCCGGGCATGGGAACAGCCTCATAAACATCGATGGCATCTTTTGTCCAATTAGCACGGACAATACAGCCTGCGGGGATTTTGATCTTTTCTTCTTTTACAAACTCCAATTTATTACCTTTTCTCCGATAGATCTGCAAGAGATGATCGCCGGGCATTAAATCCATCGCCGCGGTCATACCATCATTCGGCTCAAGTTCGACTCCATCCAGTTTCGCAATGATTCTCATGCTTGTATAGTCAAATTCGAACCTACCCAGGTATTTTGGATTCGTCTCGACCTGTGCCAAGACCGAATTGGCGAGAAGCAGAAGAACTGCCGATATAAAGACATTTCGTTTGATATTCATCTTTTACCTCCATTAAACTATTCTAAGCGCCAAGAATGGTACTATCACTATTCCTTCATTTGTTCCCTGATTTCAGTCATCACGGGCGGGAACCATCTCATCCATGACTTCGCCAGCGGGAGCCCATCCCAGTCGCCAATCCGAGCATCATTAGCGTGGTCAACATACTGGAACCGCCGTAACTTATCAACGGCAACGGCAATCCAGCCACCGGCATGATCCCCATCGTCATTCCAAGATTGACAATCGTCTGAAAACCGATAATGGCGGCGGCTCCTACAATAAACAAGCTGGAGAACGGGAATTCCACTTTTCTAGCTAAATATAACAAGCGAAGGATGAGCAGCCAAAATAGAATGATTACCAGAGTCGCTCCGATAAATCCAAATTCCTCACTAATCAGTGAAAAGATAAAATCTGTATGCTGCTCAGGAAGGAAACCGCCATGTGTTTGAGTACCGTGCAAAAAACCTTTTCCCCAAAATTTTCCTGAGCCAATGGCGATTTTGGATTGGATCAACTGATATCCGGAACCCAGGGGATCGGAATCAGGATTTATGAAGGTGAGGAGTCGTTGCCGCTGGTACGGTTTCAGGTGCATCCACAATTTTGGCGTCAGGAAGCCGAGAATGCCCGCACAGATTCCCCATACCGTCGCCAAAGCCATGCGCAATCCCGAGAAATAGCCATAAAGAATCAATCCTCCGATCACCGCGACCAAGATATAAGGATTGACGCTGGCAATCATTACCAGGGGTAGTGAGAGGAGAAGAACCAACGTGAGTGCAGGAATCCCACCCCAAAAAGCTAGAAATCCGGCAAGCACGGGGAAGATCAAGGATGTTCCCAAGTCCGGTTCGACTAAAACCAATCCGAAAGGCAGACCGGATAAAATTATATAACTGGCGAGAATTTTCGGTTTGGAGAGATCGATACGACGATCGGTGAGAAAACGCGCTAAAGCAAGCAAGGTGGTCATTTTCGCCAGTTCAGAAGGCTGAAGATGAAATGAACCGATAGCCAACCACCGGTTAGTCGGACCGCTGCCGACCAGCATCACCAGTGCCAGAAGTAAAATGCCTATCGTGTAGGCGATGAAGACGAAGGCAAAAACGAAGCGGTCGGGAAGAAAACTGGCAATCAGAAATAAGACCACGCCTAATCCGAGATAGAATAGCTGTTTTGCGAAGAAAGGCTCGTGAGTAGCGGATGAAGCGCTGAACATCGCCGCGGAACCCACGATTAAAAGCAGGAAAGTTAAAAGCGGAACCATCCATTCGATTGATAATTTCTTCCTGACCCTCATTCCACCAACTTCTCCTCACCTGGAGGTACTTTTTTCTGAGCCCCGAGGATACCAGCTCGATATTGTCGCCAGGTATCTTCATCGAGTCCAAGATAACGGCGGATTATTTTATAAGCGATGGGGGCGGCTGTAGTAGAACCATGCTCCCCAAATTCGACAATTACCGCCACTGCAATCTGCGGATCTTCATAAGGTGCAAACGCCACAAACAGGGCATGATCCTTCCCACGTGGATTTTGCGCTGAGCCGGTCTTGCCCGCCACCTGAACCCGTGGATCATACAGCCACCTCGCAGTTCCACGTCCACCCTCCGTAACACGTAACATATCCTCACGTACTCGCGACATGGTCTCCGCACTGAATCCTGTTTCCTGACGTTGGAAACGTTCCGACGTTTTCCGAAGCCCTGCCGGCGTACGAATATTCTTTACCAGATGGGGAGTGATCCACCAACCTCCATTCGCGAGAATAGCTGAGTAGACCGCCGCTTGAATCGGCGTAATCAGCACCTCTCCCTGACCGATGGCAATGTTGAATAATACCCCTTCGCTCCAATTCCCTTTCCCATACCTTTTATCAAAATAACTCCGGTTCGGCAGTATGCCTTCCGACTCATTCGGTAAGTCGATGCCGGTGCTGTTGCCGAATCCGAAGCGGGAAATCATATCATAGTATCGGTCGATGCCGAGTTTTGCCCCAAGAAGATAGAAAAAAACATCACATGACGCTTCAATCGCCAGCTGATGATTGATATTGCCGTGTCCATGTTTATTCCAGCAATTGTACCATCGCCTTCCAAACTGATAACCACCGCGGCAGGTTATCTCCCACTGCGGAGTTATCACTCCACTCTCGAGCCCGGCGGAAAGCACCGCCATTTTAAATATCGAGCCTGGCGGATAAACACCTTGGATTGCCCGGTGAATCAAGGGTTTATCCGGATCGCTTTGCAGTGCGTTCCATTGTTCCGCGGAGAGAACATTGGCAAACGTCTCCGGTGGATAATCCGGTTTGGAGGCGATGACTAAAACTTCGCCTGTGGCTGGTTCGAGACAGACTATGGCGCCCGGACCATTACCCAGCAATTCCTCGGCATACTCCTGCAGATCGAGATCGATAGTTAGAATTAAATCCGAACCCTGAACCGACGAAATCAGATCGACACCTTCCAAAAGACCGACGACTCGTCCCATCGCATCCACTTCATGATAAACGTATCCCTTTTTTCCGATCAACTCATGGTTCCAAGTTTTTTCCAATCCGCTCAAGCCGACCATATCCCCGGCGTTCTGACCGCTATACTGTGATACTTCATCTTCTTTCAGTTCTCCAATATGACCGAGAGAATGCGAGGCGACACGGCTAAGGTAGGCTCTTTTCGGCTGGATCTGAAAACTCACGCCAGGAAGATGGACGCATCTTTCTTCTATCGCCGCATATTGATTGAATGGTAAATCATGAAGAATTCGTACAGGAGTATAACGATTGCCTGGAATTCGGTTCAAACGTCGTAAAAATTCCTCTTCATCAAGGTTAATCAAAGAGAGCAGCGTATCACGGTATGCCGATTCTTCCCGATAATAATAGGGCACGACCATCAATGTGTAGGATGGGTAATTATCGACAATCAAACGTTGATTTCGATCTAACATTAACCCACGCAGAGGCGGAATTTCCTCCACCCGGATGCGGTTGGTCTCCGATTGACGTTGATAAAGTTCGGCTTGAACAAGCTGTAAACGGAACAGACGTATCCAGAGTAAAAGCATGAACAGGCTGAAGAATAGGGTCAGTGCGATAAGCCGCACACCTTGGAATCGACGGGGATAGTTCATTTTCGCTGTCTATATACTAATTACCGTCTCCCATACAAGGGACTCAACGCCCAGATCATTCCTAATACCCAGGTATAAAATGCGGTTGGAAGCGCATGATACAGCACCATCGTCCCAAAAGAAGGAGTAGTATTGAGTGAATAAAAGAATGAGAATACAACCGAGAAGAGGATACTGGCAATTGCACTGGCGAACATCCAGTTTATAATATGAGGATAAGCGGGACGTAGGAAAAAACGTCCAAGCACGAAGGCGACGCAACTATAACTGAGGCTGGAAAGACCCAAAAAACCCGTGGTGAAGGCATCGATAAGCAATCCAGCGAAAAAACCAGCCGCTATCCCAAAGAAACTTCCCTTACGCAGTGAAATCCAGGCGATAAATAAAAGGGGCAAATCCGGTCGAAACCAACGGATCGACATATAAGGCACCAGTGTCGCTTGAATCGCAACTACTACCGGCAGTAAGATGAATAATTTCGCAGGTCTCTTCACTTTTGGTTATCTCACCTGATTAGGCTTCAGGCTACAGGCTTCAGGCTTCAGAAAACCATATCCCGACGCCTGAAACCTGAAGCCTGTAGCCTGAAGCCTGTAGCCTAGAGCCTTAGAACAAACACCTCTTCCAATCGAGAGAAAGCGACATAAGGTTCGACTTCGATTATTTGAAAGATCCCCCCTTTAACTTTCCTGGTATCTGAGACGACACCGACCGGAATACCAGATGGGATCACTCCGCCCAGACCGCTGGTTAAAACTCGATCACCTTTACGTATTTCGATGTTGTTCACCACATCATCCATGATCAGAGTTCCCCGTCCCTTATAACGCAATATGCCGTCGACACGGTTCCGTTCAATGCGCACGCTGGCGGCGAAAGAGCCATCAGTGGCGATTTGCACGATTGAAGTTGTCGCCTGTACCTCATGGATCACTCCCGCCAAACCATCCGCGGTGACAACAGCCTGCCCTACTCGAACGCCATCTCTCTCACCTTTGTTAAGCAGCAGGCTCCCTAGGTTGACCATGGGATCGCGCGCAATTACTTCCGCTGCTAGGTAGGAAAAATCCGCCCTCTGCTCAAATTCCAGCATTTTTCTTAATCGGATATTTTCCAACATAGCGTCACGCCACTGGTTGCGTTCATTTTCCAGTTCAATTACCTGTTGACGAAGATCAGCGTTCTCACTCCAGATTTGAACGGACCGAGGGATGAACATCAGGGGAGTCGAGATGACTGAAATGACCTGTCGTAAACCATGACGGAACACTTCCGCGGCGGGATGATGAGAAGAATTCATCAAGATCAAGGAAATCCCGATGGAGAGGATCAGAACAAAAACATCGCGTAATTGAGCGATAATGTTGAGTATGTTCATTTATTTTTTCAGCAGCACCGACTGATACTTTTCAAAGTGATCCAGCACGACCCCAGAGCCCCTGACAACGCAGGTCAAAGGATCTTCCGCCAGACTGATGGGGAGGCTAGTTTCCTCGCGCAATCGTTGATCGAGCCCCTTTAATAAAGCGCCGCCTCCGGTGATGATGATTCCTCGATCCCGTATGTCCGCGGCGAGCATCGGCGGCGTTTTCTCAAGGGAAAGTTTCACCGCATCGACGATTTGAGTCACCGGCTCGGCAATCGCTTCGCGTATTTCCACCGAGTTGATCTCGATGGATTTAGGAATCCCGGCGACCAAGTCGCGTCCCTTGGCAATCATCGAGACCTCCTGCTCCAGAGGAACCGCCGAAGCGACCTTCTGCTTGATCTCCTCCGCCATCCGTTCCCCGATCAACAAGTTATAAGTTCGACGCATGAATTGAAGGATAGTATCATCCATCTCATCCCCGCCGACACGGATGCTGGTGTCGGTTACGATGCCAGAGAGGCTGATAACCGCGATTTCCGTAGTCCCCCCGCCGATGTCGATTACCATACTGCCGACCGCTTCCTCCACCGGCAGTCCAACACCGAGGGCAGCCGCCATCGGCTCCGCGATCAAATGTACTTCACGGCAACCGGCATGTTCCGCAGCATCGCGTATGATTCGCTTCTCCGACTTGGTGACACCCGAAGGCACACAGACAATCGCCCGCGGACGCATCAGACGGTTTGCGGTCACTCGTCGCAACAAACTGCGAATCATGATCTCCGCGACCTCGTCATCATCGATTACACCATGGCGCATTGGGCGGATCACTTCGATATTACCGTGTGTCTTGCCCATCATGTCTCGCGCTTCGCGTCCGATGGCGACCACTCGTGAATCATCCTTGCGAATCGCCACCACTGAGGGTTCACGAACAACAATCCCCTGTCCTTTGACATAGACCAGTGTGTTCGCCGTACCCAAATCCATGGCGATGTCGCTGGCTAATAACTTGCCGAAACTAAAAAACGGCATTCAATTCTCGCTGTCTGTTCTTTTTAATGATCATTTCTCTTTCTTCAACCGATACTCTCTATTTTTCTCAAACAACATAAAGTTCAAGGAACAGTATCAGCTTTGAAATATAAGGATTTCACCCTTATCTCGATTACTTTACAGATTGGTTTGGTAGGTTTTTCCAAAGTCACGAATTCATCTACCGCAGCCATATTTGCTGCTGAAATGTGCAAAGAGTCGATAGGTGACAAATCATATTGCATGGCAAATTCAACCGCTTTCTCCGTTAACTTTGAAGTTACCGGTACATTTTCGGTGTTCTTGAGCACCTCCAACATGAATTTAACTTCAAGGTTGAGTTTGTAAAATGTTGGCTTGGGAAGAACCTCCAGGCGAATAAAATCGCTCGCAACGAGTTGGCGTTCAGGGTCATCCAGGATTTGCAAAGCCCTCTGTGCAATGTCTTCATTACCCTTAAAAGCGGCGATAAGCAGGTTCGCATCAATGTATGTCCGTTTCAAGTTCCTCAAATTCTCCTCGACGTTGCTTTACCTCTTCGAGAATTTCGTCTTCGGTTAATAGTCGTAAGCCAGATGCAATTGCTTTGCGCCTCAAGGCAACAAGCCGTTTACCGAACTCAGTCTTTGGAGCATATATGTCAGACTTATTAATCAGTCGCGCATTCAAAGTGTGGCTGACACATCGGTTTTCTTCAATTGAAAACATTAGTTTTATCCTTATTTAAGTTGTTTATCAATATTATGCTCATATAATTATATATTATTGTTGTTTTGTCTCTTTGTTCTGGTTTATAATCCGTCCACGTAGATTTTTGTGGTGTCAGCCGTCCTCGGCTGACAGCACTCAAAGTAAGCCGAGGACATCTGACGGTACTCAAATTTTCCGTCAGCCGGGGATTTTTGTGGTGTCAGCCGTCCTCGGCTGACACTGGGTACTGTTTTTATTTTCCGTCAGCCGGGGACGGCTGACGGCACTCAACTCAAATCCGACAGCACTCTATTAGGCATGACGAAAATGTCTTCTGCCGGTAAAAACCATGGCAATGCCAGCTTTATTTGCGGCGTCGATGACCTCCTGGTCGCGCACACTTCCTCCCGGCTGAATGACTGCCGTCGCCCCCGCCTTGATCGCTTCTTCCAAACCATCCGCAAATGGGAAGAAGGCATCCGAAGCCAGTACCGAGCCATTCAAATCCAACTGGGCATCCATTGCCTTTTTCCGCGCTATCTGTACCGCATCCAGACGACTCATCTGACCGGCACCAATTCCCAATGTCTGACCGGCGCGTGAAAACAGCACCGCATTCGATTTTACATATTTCACTACGATCCAGGCAAATTTTAACTCCGCCCACTCCGTTTCGCTCGGTTCGCGTTTAGTCACTGCGGTCAATGTCTGCAACTCCGGAAATCCGGCATCCCGATCTTGTAATAACACCCCTCCTGAAACACGTCGAATATCCAACCCGGCATATTTTATCGCCGCGGGCTGAGCGACTATCAAACGTAGATTCTGCTTTTTCCTCAGGATTTTCAACGCCTCCTCGCTGAAACCGGGCGACACAATCACCTCTGTAAAAGTCTTGCCGATCTGTTTTGCGGTTTCTTCGTCACATTCCCGATTCATGCCGATAATTCCCCCGAAGGCGCTGACTGGATCGCAAGCCCGCGCTTTGGCTTCCGCCTCAGCGATGGTCTCCCCCAAACCTACTCCACACGGTGTCGTATGTTTGAGTATAGCAACGCAGGGCTCCTGGAATTCATAAGGAAGAATCATCGCGATATCGACATCGAGCAGGTTGTTGAAGGAGATCGATTTTCCGTGGATCTGTTCGCACGCCTCGATCCCGATCCCTTCCTCACCGCGAAGCCGGTAAAAAGCGGCGGACTGATGAGGATTCTCACCGTAACGCAACGATTTCGACCTGATTAAATTCAATTGAAGGCGATCGGGGAATTTCTCGGCGGAGGTGGCTGACTCACGGACATATCTTGCGAACCAATCAGAGATTAACTCGTCATAACGGGCAGTATGGGCAAATGCTTCCGCCGCCAACTGTTTGCGAGTCTCGAGGCTCAATCCGCCATTGCTCTTGATCTCCTCGATGATGCTGGGATAGCGATCCGGCGAGGTCACAACGCCCACGTCTATCCAATTTTTTGCCGCCGCCCGAATCAGGGTTGTGCCACCGATGTCGATCGATTCCATCAACTCTTCCGAAGTCGGATTCCCTTCAGCCAGTTTTTTCCCGAAATTATAGAGGTTGACCACCACCAGGTCAATGGGTTCAATGCCATGTTCCGCAATATGGGACTCATCCAATTCATTTCCTCGTCGGTATAAAATGCCCCCATGTACATTGGGATGGAGAGTCTTTACACGTCCGCCCAAAATTTCCGGGAATCCGGTCATTAGGGAGATATTCTTTACCGGGATACCGATCCGTATGAGATAAGCCGCTGTCCCTCCGGTGGAGACAAGTTCAACACCTGCTTCGATCAAAGTCCGGGCGAGTATGTCGAGACCGCTTTTGTCGGAAACACTGAGAATCGCACGTCGAATTGGGACAATCGTCACGCCTTTTGATATTTGTTTCTCATCTCGATCCATAATTGCACCGCTTTCGGGTAGGTTTGATGCTCGATTTCCAACACACGCGCTGCCAAAATTTCCGCTGTATCATCTTTCAAAACAGGAATTCCTCCGACCTGAAGTAATGCCGAACCGTGGTCATACTCCTCATCGACAAAATGTACGGTAACTCCCGTACACCATTCCCCCGATTCGATCACCGCCTGATGCACCCGCAATCCATGCATCCCCTTCCCGCCATGCTTTGGCAGAAGCGCTGGATGAATGTTCAAGACCGCATGATCCCACTCCTTCAACAACGCCGAGGGAACCTTTCGCATGTAACCTGCCAGGAGAATGAGATCGACCCGGTACGATTGGAAGGTGCGAATCAATATATCCGCAAATTCATCGCCATTTTTAAACTGATCCCGCGAGATGTGGAGACTTGGGATCTTGAATCTTCTTGCCACCTCATGGACACCGGCATTAGCCACGTTCGAGACAACTATGGCACCCCGAGCCGCAAGTCTGCCATCCCTGCACGCCTGAAAGATCGCTTCCGCATTCGACCCCCGACCGGATGCCATGATACCGAGTTTGATCATCTTATCAGTACTTGGACTTTATATAATCAGGACAGAGAAATAATAAGGTTATTAGGAATGTTTTGGGAATCATTTTTCAGATTTGCAATTACTGGAACATTTGTATCAATAACGCATTTTGGGGGCATATTAATCATGTAGAGCGTCCTGGTTCTTTACACTTGCCTCCCGTTTTTTCATCGCAGCCTTGGAATGTTTAATAATATCACCCATCTCATCGCCAAAAAATCCTTCGGGCCAATTCAGGATATTGCCATACTCATCAATTTGCAATGGTTCCAACTTGGCAGGGGTTTTAGAAATATCTGCAAAGTAAGCTGACACTTGATCTTTTGATATTTTATCTTCAGCTATTTGTCTCTGCAAACGTCGGAGGAAATGTTCGGAATGAGTTTCAATAATGAGCTGGATATTCCTCTCTTTTCCATCCTCCCGTGAATTGATCATATCGATCATCACATCCGCCAAAGCCGCTTGGGCGCCGGGATGCAGATGAATCTCCGGCTGCTCCATAATAATGATTGAATTATGCGGTGCGTAAAAGCACTGCACTAAAACCGGTAGAACCTGTGAAATGCCAAAGCCGACATCGGGAAGATCAACCCAATCCGGTGAGCCTCTGGTACGGATTTTGACTTCATATTCATTCCGCTGATCAGAGATACGAGATACTTTAAATTCATCAATCAATCCCATCTGCTTAAGCTTTAAAGCGATAATTTTTCCAAATGGTTCCTTTCTCTGTTTATAACCTAAACTAATCTCTCTTTGTGAGGCTGCAAGGATTGCTGCAATCGCATTTTCGCCAAAATAACCAACACTTTCAGGAACTGTTCCTGTCCACGAATAGAGACGTTCTGTTCTAGTTCGCAAAGGTTCAAGATAATAAAGAGAACGGAACAAATTTTCATGAATTAGATTAAGTTCTTGAACAAAACCCGCATTTTGATAATATGCTACGACTTCATCGGGGAAACCATAGAATCGTGTAGGTGATTTTAGCGACCAGGCGCGTCCCCTCTGACGAATTAGATTATAGCTCTCCGCTTTTACATTGTATTCGGATTTAGCATTATAATCACAATACATACCAATGGAAAGGACAGACCTATCATTCTTATCGAGGAGTTGATGTTTATGATGTTCTACTACCAGTGTGCGGTGATCAATACCTCCTAAGCTGACTTCAGTCTCGAATGATAAGGTATCACCACTGTATGATTGCCTCGATATGGTATCTGTTATTTTTAGCGGATTTGGTAAATCCCACTTGTAATTAAACGCAATTTTATTCTTCGGATTTCGGTGAAAAACCATCTCTTGATAAGAACCGAGTTGAACCGCTGACTTTTTATCACCTGGGAAAAACACAGCCCTTCGATCAGGATACTCCACTGTTTGCTTCAACATCATCAAAAACTGTCCAATGCTCGATTTTCCGGAGCTGTTTACTCCGAAAAACAGGGTTATGGGAGTCATTCGGATGGAACCGGTATCCTTCCATAATTTAAAATTCTGTATTCTCAATTCGCGCAGCATTTTTCACCCCACTAGTATTTTAGTTGGATATCTTATTCGGGGTAGCGTTCGCCTCCGTGCTTGCGTTCGCCTCCGTGCTTGCGTTTTTCCGACGCTAAATACGCAGGCGGGGACGCCTACGCTACCCAAAGGGAAGATGAAATCCGTTGCGACTAAACAATATCCCTCTTTTTTAAATCCTTTGGAGCACCAGACTTGTACTTTCAGCATTAACACTTGCCCAGGCGCCGAGCGGAACCGTCCAGCAGTCTTCAACATGCCCGTACGGGGCGCCGGTGAGAATAGGCGCGCCCGGAAGTGCGGAAGCCAATAAAGAAGCCGCGAGTGAACTCCATTCTTTCTCCCCCTCCTCGGTATGCTGAAGAAAACGCCCCAAAACAACCCCTCGCACTCCTTTTAAAGCTCCGGAGAACACGAGTTGGGTGAGCATGCGGTCGATGCGGTACGGCGGTTCATCGATCTCCTCGAGGAGGAGGATGGCATCGGCGAATTGGGGGGCGAATGGAGTGCCGGCAAGTGAAGCCAGCACCGCGAGATTGCCGCCCAATAACCTCCCTTCGGCGGAACCCGGACGATGGACATAAAGTTTTGCTCTTAAGTCTCCAGCTTCTTCGGGAAAAGGAAGCGGGGAGTCCCAAATCTCCCCACGCGCCGCTTTTAACCAACAGGATCGTGAAAATTCCGTCAAACCGCCGCCCCAACCTTTAGCCAATTGGGGTCCCGAGAAGGTGACAAGTCTGGTCTGTTTCCAAAGAGCCCATTGTAAGGCTGAAATATCAGAAAATCCGACAAAAAATTTAGGATGTTGTACTAATTGATTGAAATCTAGTAGGGGCAAAATGCGCATCGAGCCATAGCCGCCCCGGGTGCAGATGACGCCATTGAAATGATCATCACAAAATGCGCCCATAACATCTTTTGCCCGCGCCGGATCGTCTCCCGCCAAGTAGCTGCCTGTTCGCCCTGCGGAAGGCAGTCGGACAATTCGATAGCCGAACCGGCTGATCTCGACGCATCCACGTTCAAATTCCTCCGGATCAACCGGTCCCGCTGGAGAGATGGCTGCCAGTGTGGCGGATTCCTTCAGCGGCTCGGGATAAATCACCATAAATTCGACACCAAACGATAATCGCCATAACCCATTTCATCGACAAAGAGAAAATTACGTTTTAAATGGTTATAACGCCATATTTCATAAGGTTTGGTATCAATATCGAAGGGATGACGCTCGATTTCCGATGGGGGTCCAAAACGAATGTAAACTTCTCCTCGATCCGTCTCCCATCCGTCGCGAAAGGAGCCGAAAGTCTCATTGGCATACTGCACTCGTTGGTAATACTCATTGAGGAGTTCATTTTCGGGAGTGAAGGGCGTAGGATCGCGTTTTTCCCAAAACTCACGGAAAAGTTGCTCTTTCTTGAATGGTTTGGCAAATTTGAGAACTTTCAATTCCTTACGGGAGGCAAGGTAACGCAATTGTTCAATGGCGGCATCCAGGTCGGTAACTGTACCCGGCAATCCAGCCAGAAGCACCTTGAATTGAGCGCTTCGCAGGGCGGACATCTTCCCCGTTTTTACTTGAACTTCAACTACATACACGCCATGCTTGAAATTACTCAGATCGACTGAAAAGTAATCTCGCGTAATTGGACTATTAGCGTAGATAGAATATGACGAATCATAAACAACTTCACCTTGGCTGTCGAGAATCCGGCTATACACCTGCAAGAGAGAAGCATCCCGCGGATATACTTCAAAATAGACATACATCGGACGTATGAATTCGCGAATTACCTTATCGACATTGGGAACAATTTCATACATGCCATCTTGGGCAATGCGAATGTTCTTAGCAAGGAGTAAATCACCCACCTGCATTTCCGGACGATTGAAACTGGGAACATTCAACGCCGCCTTGGACTCTGACTTCCGTTTGCTCTCCAGATCCACCAAAGTCGCGATGACATAATAATCACCCGCTGGTAAATCCAGCTCGGTCACACTGACATCAAAACGGTTGCGTGAATTGGTATCTTCAAAACTGTTTGCCATGACAGTGGAACGCCATACCTGATTCGTATATCGCAGTGAATTTTCATCTTTTCCCGCAAGAATGGAAAGATCGACTTCATAATTTCCTTCAAATCCACGTGCTGATTGCAGAAATTGAAGATTATCATACATAATCTCGACATAGATCACGACATGGGTTTTCATGGGATCTTCGGAGAGAAAGGCGATGGCATCCAGGTTAAAATTGGGCAGACCGACCGATTCGTCGCGGAGATATTCCCTCTCCGCCTGCGTTGGAATCGCCGCAAAAATCAGCCATAAAGATAATCCCAAAATAAATAGATATTTATTTTTCACGATCGCACCTTCATCATATAAGGAGAGGTTTCGATGATCACACCGGATACTATCTCGCCTATTGAGGCATCTCCCCAAAATTCCGCTTCCCCATCAATTTCGGGAGCATCCCAGAGGGAACGCCCAATAAAGCGGTGTTCATCTTTTGCCCTCTCGATGATAACCTCAGCGCGCTGCCCAAGCAACTCCCGGCTCCAATTTTCTGCCTGTTCCCAGGCAAGGGTGAGAATTTCCTCTTCTCGACGGCTCGCATCTTCGTGAGGAGGAGCTTCCAGGTTCGCCGCATAAGTCCCCTCTTCTTCACTGTAACGAAAAACTCCCAATCGCTCGAATTGAACCTCATCCAATCGTTCAAGCAGAGTTTCAAACTCCTGTACGGTCTCGCCCGGGTGCCCAACAATTACGCTGCTGCGAAGTGCAATCCCCGGAATTGTTTCCCGCAGACGATCGATCCAATGTCGCATCTGAGTCCAGGTTGTTCCCCGTCGCATCGCTCGAAGCACGGTGTCGTCCGCATGTTCTATCGGAAAATCAAGATATGGCACCAGTGCAGGCGTGTGGCGCAGCGCTTGAATAAAACTTTCCCGGTATAACGGCGGATGAGTATAGAGCACCCTAACCCAAGCCGGTTTTTCAGCCAAGGCGACCAACTCGCCGATTTTGGGCAGCAGGGTGGTTATGGATGCGGCAGGGTGCAGGTCGTGTCCATAGCTGTTGATCTCTTCCGCAATTACAATAATCTCACGAACACCGCGTTTGAGAAGATCCCGCACCTCGTTCAATATCGCATCCGGCGGACGGCTGCGATAGCTTCCGCGAATAACCGGAATTGCACAGTAAGCACACTTTCGATCACAACCCTCGGCGATTTTTACGTAAGCATACGGTTCCTTTGTCCGAATCCGGAGGGACATCAACCACGTTTCAAGCGCCTCGGGAATTTTTCCGCGATGGTCTCTCCGTCTAACCAGAGCTGGCTCCAGGCGTGTGGACAAAGAAAAACCGTTCGATTGCCCAGAGATAATGTCAAGCGCCTGGCTCCATTGTTGCTGAAAGAACCAACCGTCGACTTCCGGGATTTCCATATTAAGTTGATAACTATATCGACTTGGCAAACATCCGATAACATATACTCGTCGTCCAAGCTGCTCCTCTTTCCATCTGACCGCCTCGAGGATGGCGTCGATCGCTTCAGCTCGAGCCTCGCCGATGAAGGCGCAGGTAGAAACAATGATCGTGTCGGCGCCGTCAGAGGTCTCGGTAAACTCCAGTCCGCGCTGATGCAAACCGCCCGAGAGCAAATCGCTGTCCACATCCAGCTTCGGGCAGCCAAGACGATGCAGGTAGACCCGATGTTTCAAGATTCCACCTTATCGTTGATGATTGCCCTGACGACAAAATGCGGATCGAACTCCACCAGATCATCGATGCCTTCTCCGAGTCCGATCCAGGCGACGGGGATTTTCAATTCCCTGCCGATGGGCACGATAACTCCGCCTTTCGCCGTGCCATCCAGTTTTGTAACCACGAGTCTGGTCACCCCGCACGATTCCAGGAACCTCTTCGCCTGACTGACTCCGTTCTGACCTGTGGTGCCATCGATGATCAGCAGCACTTCATGCGGGGCGTCGGGAATGATTTTTTTCGCCACCCGGTCGATCTTCTCCAACTCCCGCATCAGGTTGACATTTGTATGCAGACGTCCGGCAGTATCGACGAAAACGCGGTCGATTTTACGTGAAACCGCCGCGGATAATCCATCGTAAACCACCGCGCCCGGATCTGCACCACTGACTCCTTTCACCATCTCCACCCCGGATCGCTCCACCCAGATCGCCAGTTGTTCAACCGCCGCGCTGCGAAAGGTATCTGCAGCTACGATCAATACCGATTCACCCGACTGGACGCATTTATGCGCTAATTTTCCGATGGTGGTAGTCTTCCCGCTCCCATTTACTCCTACGACAAAGGTGACATGAGGTTTCGCACCGGAGGCAACAATCCGGTTTCCATTGCCGGTCGAAGATTCGACCACCAGTGCTTCCAATTCTTCACTCAGCACCCGGAACACGTCATCGCCGAGAATAGTCTCTTTTTTCACCCGTTGGCGGAGATTTTCTATCAGTAGTAAAGATGTATCAACACCCAGGTCAGCGGTAATCAGTACTTCCTCGAGTTCATCGAGCGTGGCATCGCTAAGTTTTCCACTCCCCACCACGGAGCGGATGTTTTGCGCCAGGGAATCGCGGGTTCTGCTCAAGCCCGCCTTGATTTTTTTAAACAGGTTCATCACTCATCCCCCCAGCCGAGTTTCTGACGCAAAACATCATAGAATAACCGTCCCTCAAACGTGAGCAGGCAAGCGGAAAAGGAGGCTCGTCTGACAACTAAAATATGATTTCCGGAGGGTTTGCAGGCGATTTCTCCATCCACCGCAATTGCCACATGATCGTAAGGAGTAGTTGCCTCGACACGGATTTCCTTATCATCCGAGATGATCAACGGACGGTTGCTCAACGAATGCGGATTTAAAGGGTGAACGATGATTACCCGCATTTTAGGCTCGACAATAGGTCCTCCGGCGGATAAACTATATCCGGTGGAGCCGGTGGGAGTCGAAATAAGCAGACCGTCAGCCCGGTAATTATTCAAAAATTTCCCGTCAATCGTGGTGTGAAGGTGGATCATTCGCGAGTATCCGCCTTTATCCAGAACGACATCATTGAGGGCGTACCAGGGACCACGGCTGAGGCAGCTTCCATCCTCAAGCCGCGCCTCCAACACCATTCTATGTTCAGTTTTCCAGCGTTTCGCCAGGATATCTTCCGTTCGATTGTAAAGTTCCTCGGCGCTGACTTCTGCCAGGTAGCCAAGTCCGCCGAGATTGATCCCCACTACTGGAGTTTCTTTCCCATTCAACAGGTGGATGGAATTTAAAAAGGTGCCGTCACCGCCAAAACTGAGCAAAATGTCCGCCTGTTTCGCTATCTCTAAAGGTGAAACGACCTTGCCGCGCGGTATTCCCTCGAGGTGGGCGAATCCATCGAAGATCAGATGGGGAATCTTGTGCTCTTCCAACCATTTGACATAAGGCGGAAGAACAGCTTTCAGCATTGTTTTGTTTGGATTTCCTACTAGACCTAGAATCATTAGTGGCTAAATCCTGATTGGATACTTTTTCACTTCCCTAATTCAAGCGGATCGATTTCCTGTGTCTTCTGGTTATCGAGTAATTTCTGTACCTTAACCTGGGCTTTTTCAAGTTTGCTTTTACAACTACTGAGAAGTTTTTGCCCTTCCTCGAATAGCGAGATACTCTCATTTAACGTCAGTCCGCCTTTTTCCAACCGAGTTACGATGGATTCCAAGCGTTCCAATTCCTGCTCAAATGTCGATGATATGCCTTGGGTGTCCTGCATTTTCATTTTCTCTGCTTTGTCGCCCGGGTGTCCCACCCGTGTTATGAGCAAGACACCCTGGCTACTTTTATTGTGGCGATAGTCGTCCCCGGCTGACGCTTTTCTCATTTTCTTTCATGAGTGCGACGCCCATGCTACTTTTATTTAACCTGATTTGAACAGCTATGATTTCACTTCTTTCAATTCCGCGCTCGCTTCCCCACGGGCAAAGAGGAGTTCAAGATAGTCTCCAACACTCAGTACGGCAGCATCCATCACGACCAAATCACCCTTTTTGACAACAGAATAGCCGCGTTCAAGCACCTTTTTCGGAGATAACGCCAGCAAGTGACTCTCAAAATAAGTCAAACGTTGATGGCGATTCTCCAATCCGTTTCGGATTGAACGCTCTATGGAGATATAAGCATCATCCAGCCGTTGCTGGAATTGCAGTAAAGTATCCGGAACTCGACGTAAGCCGTAAGCGCCTTCCATCTTTCGTAATTGCTCGTGAAGCATCGCCAGACGATGGGAAATGGAACGGGCAAGGCGACTCTCCAACTGATACACCTGTTGTTTCAATTCGTTCCGGTTCTGTGTCGCGATTTCCGCTGCGGCAGTAGGAGTTGGGGCGCGATAATCCGCGGCTAGATCCGCCAATGTGATATCGGTCTCATGCCCGATTCCCGCAATCACTGGGATCGGCGAGGCGGCAATCGCACGAACTACCGGCTCTTCATTGAACGCCCAGAGGTCTTCGATCGATCCGCCGCCGCGTCCCACGATGATCAGGTCAGGTCGAGGGGAGAGAGCAGCAACTCGACGCAAACCGGTGGCGATATCTTCCGCTGCGCCATCTCCCTGCACCTTCACCGGCAGGAAGGTTATCAACAGGTTGAATCCCCGTCTCGCCAGGGTGACCAAGATATCGCGCACCGCAGCACCGCTAGGTGAAGTCAAAACAGCGATATGGGTGGGAAAGCGAGGCAACTGTCGTTTTCGCTCAGTATCGAAGAGCCCTTCCGCCGCCAGACGGGTGCGGAGTTTTTCAAACTCAATCGCCAGCATCCCGCGTCCACCGGGCTGCATCACCTGCATATCGAACTGGTACCGACCGCCTTTCTCATAAACGGTCAGGTTTCCGTACGCCAGCACTTCCATCCCGTCTTGGGGGCGAAAATCCAGACGCGTCACCCGTGAACGCCACATCACCGCACTGATCTGAGCTTCCGCATCCTTGATCGTCACGTATAAGTGACCGCTGCGATGCAATACCACACCTGACAATTCACCGCGAAGCCAAAAGGTGGGGAATCGTGACTCCAGAGTCTGCCTGATCTCGCGAGTCAGTTCACTGACACTAAAGATGTGGTCGTAGATATTCATTTCCGGAACAACCGTAGTAGAATGGAGATAACGACACTGAGAAGAACACAAGTTGCCAGGGGAATATAGATTCGTAATGCACCTTTCTGGATTACGAAATCCCCTGGCAACCTTCCCAGCCCTAGTTTGGAGCCTAAATAGAGTAAACCACCAGCAAGCGCCAGGATCAAGCCGGTTAAAAGCAAAATTCGTCCAAGATCCTGCATGGCGACCTCACTGGTTATCTGATCTTTTTCTTATGACGATTCTGTTTGCTGCGCTTCTTCCTCTTATGAGTGGCGATTTTCTGGCGCTTACGTTTTCTTCCGCAAGGCACACCTTTCTCCTTTTGTTATCTTTTTATCTCAATGATTTACTTTCTCTTTCAATCGTTTTGCGGGGCGGAAAACCGGTGTTTTTCTCGCGGGAAACAGTTTTCGTTGCCCGGTGGCGGGATTGATTCCAGAGCGTTGGGCGCGAGTGACAACATGGAAAGTTCCGAATCCGCGTAATTCAACATGACCGCCCCGGATCAACTCTTCGGACATCGTTTCCAAAATCCCCTCTACAATCGCCGCCGCATCTGCCTGGCGAATGCCCGTTCCCGCCGCCACTTTACGCACGATGTCAGCCTTGTTCATCAAAGTTCTCCAGGTTGCCAAATGTATTGAAACATCGGTCGCGACTCCAATCGTTGGCGAAGGGATTCCTCCAGTTCATCCAGAACATAATCCACCCAATCCCAGCCTTTCAGTTTTTTCGGAGGTTTGACAATGTTCGGTTCGGCGCCCAGTCCAGCCATCTTGGCGGCAATACAAACTGCATCGTATTGATCGCCCAGCACATCGACAAGTCCCAGCGCCAATGCCTGTCTGCCGGTAAATACACGACCATCGGCGATCTCTTTCACCTTTTCCAGATCGAGGGAACGCTCTTCCGCAACGACTTGAATAAACTGGTCATAAGCATCATCAACATAACCCTGGAGATAGGTTCGCTCTTTCGGGGAGAGTTTGCGAAAAGGTGTGCCGGAGTCTTTGTATTCACCGCTTTTAATTACTTCAGTACTAAAGCCGATTTTTTCCATCAATTCATGCAATTGAGCCACTTCTATTAAAACGCCGATGGAGCCGGTAGTTGTCCCAGGATTGGCGACGATCGTATCTGCACCGAGAGAGGAATAGTAGCCGCCGCTAGCTGCCACGCCGCCCATAGAAACCACAACCGGTTTCACCGCACGAGCGCGCTTTAGGGCGGTATACAATTCCTGCGCCGCCGAGACTCCGCCACCCGGACTGTCCATACGGATTACTATCGCCTTCACCTGACGATTTTTACGAAAATCATCGATCTGTTTGCACCACTTTCGTGCATCACAAATGGGACCGATCACTTCCACCAGTCCCACCGAGGCTGTACGAACGGTGGAAATCTCGTACCTTGAAGCATCGATCCGACGAGATGCAGGTCTTGAGATCCATAATGCGAACAGGATAATCAAAACAAATACGAGAATCACAAATCTTAAATCGGAGAATTTTTTCATCAAAATTCCTTGTAATTGTAAGGTTCGTCTTTGCGAGCATGGGCGCCCTGCACTACTTGTTATGCAGGGTAACTATGATCCCTATAACATAACTCATTGTATTTCAAGAGAATAGCTATTTATCCATATTTCCTGCACAACAAGTAGTGCAGGGCACCCAATGAGTATCTTTCCATTTTCAGACAGCCCGTTCCCAAGCTGTCCGCGAATATCAGGGCGTAACCCAAGGTGTCATTCCCGCGAAGGCGGGAATCCAGGCAACTGTGTATTTATC
>CAZCRQ010000019.1:0-5925 GCA_964501095.1 uncultured bacterium
GGGGACGCCTACGCTACCACTTACGAGGGGACGCCTACGCTACAGGTTGTCCGAGAATGGAAAAAACCTCAATGGACGTATGTAATGAATAAAATATCCTTTACCTGTATATCAATCAGTCCAGCCGACTATCCGCCGACTCTCGCCATCGCTGTCGCCCGCACCGACGGTATCGGATTACTCGATCTCGAATTCCTCCGCGATAATCGCTTGGCTGAAACACACTTGAAACAATTGATCCAAAATGTCAAGCCCGCAGAGGGAGTGATCGGCTTGCGTCTGCCGGTGGAACGATTCAATGATTACTCGGATTTACTTGGACTTCTGTCGGGACGAGAAGCGGTGCTGCTGTTATGCGCGTCTGATGATCGGGAACTTTGCAAAACCATCGATTTGTTTAAAAAAGACCCTGGTCATCGGCTGTTTGTCGAAGTTAAAAGTGTGGAGACAGTAAAACTCTTGGATGACCTGATCCTGATCGACAAACTCTCCGGATTGGTCGCCAAGGGGCATGAGAGCGGGGGTTGGGTCGGGGAAGACTCCTCTTTTATTCTAGCGCAAAAGCATCTTCGTCTCCAGCGCCTTCCTGATCTTCCGTGGTATGTCCAAGGCGGGATCGGACTTCATAACGCTGCCGGGTGCTGTGCGATGGGTGCCGCCGGGGTGGTGCTCGATGATCAATTGCTCCTGATGCCGGAATCGCCCCTGCCGAAATCCTGGCGCAAATACCTAGACTCATTGAATGGTAAAGAGGCGGTCGCTCTGGGCGAACGGTTTTCCGCTCCCTGCCGTGTGCTCGACCGTCCCGGTTTTCAAGCGGTGAAAGAGCTTCGGAACCTTGCCGACTCCCTGGAAGCGGATGAATTGCCTGAAGAAGAAAAGACGAAGCTCTGGCGTGAGCAGGCGGGAGCTTTATTAGGTTGGAATAGACCCCATGCAGGGACGCCTGGGGCTACCCTTAAGTTCGGTGTTCGGGCTGCATTTGATCCCCAAACTCACGCGCTGCCCATCGGGCAGGGAATTGGTTTAGCGGCTTTTTACCGTGATCATTTTAAAACCACCGGCAAACTTATCCAAGCCTTCCTGAAGACTGGTGAAGAGCATATTCATCAAGCTCAATCGGCGCGATCATTTCATCCCGCATCCTCCAGCCTGGCGAAATCGCATGGGACAACTTATCCCATTGTCCAAGGTCCGATGACACGGGTAAGCGACGGGGCGCCCTTTGCCAAAACAGTCGCCGATGCTGGAGCCTTGCCCCTGCTCGCCCTCGCCTTGATGCGCCGACCTCAGGTTGCGGAATTGCTGAAAAGCACCGCCGAGCTGCTCGGCGAAAAACCCTGGGGGGTGGGTATTCTCGGCTTTGTTCCCCAGGAATTACGTGATGAGCAGGTCGAGGAAATCCTGCGTGTGAAGCCGAAATTCGCCTTGATCGCCGGAGGACGTCCGGATCAGGCGACGCAGCTCGAAAAAGAGGGGATCGCCACCTACCTTCACGCCCCGACTCCCGAATTGCTGCGAATGTTCTATGAGAATGGCTCGCGGCGTTTTGTTTTCGAGGGCAGGGAATGTGGCGGACATGTCGGTCCCTTATCCAGTTTCCTGCTCTGGGAATCCGCCATCAATACCTTGCTCGACCTGATTCCGGATAATCGCAGTGATGGCGGGAGGAATTCCTGCACAACAAGAAGTGCAGGGCACCCAGAGGTTCATCTTCTATTTGCCGGGGGGATTCACGATGCCTCATCCGCGCTGTTTGTCAATGTAATGACCGCTCCTTTACAGCAACGCGGAGTGAAAATCGGCTTGATTATGGGGACTGCTTATCTCTTTACCCGGGAAGCGGTCAGCAGTGGAGCGATTCTTAAGGATTTCCAGATTCAGGCATTGAATTGCACCCGAACGGTCAACCTGGAATCTGGTCCGGGTCATGCCAGCCGTTGTGTGAAAACTCCATTCACGGATGAGTTTTACGCCAAACGCCGCCAATTACTGCGAGAGGGAAAAAGCGCCGAGGAGATCCGTTTCGCCCTGGAGGAGTTGAACCTTGGACGATTACGAGCGGCAACCAAAGGCGTGATGCGCGATAGAGAAGGCAAACTGACCGAGATCGACCTGAAAACCCGTCTCCGTGAAGGGATGTATATGATCGGGCAGTTGGCGACTTTGCGCCATCAAGTGACTACAATGAAAGAGTTACACGAAGAGATTTCACTTGGCAGCACCTCTCTGTTGGAAAAACTACAAATGCATCATCCCCATGAGAGTAGCATGGGCGTCCCGCCCATGGAGCGTAGCACGGGCGTCCCGCCCATGGAGAGTAGCACGGGCGTCCCGCCCATGGAGAGTAGCATGGGCGTCCCGCCCATGGAGAGTAGCATGGGCGTCCCGCCCATGACACGGACAACACGGGCGGGACGCCCGTGCTACGCTGGTCAAAATAAACCCCTGGACATCGCAGTCATCGGGATCGGCGCACTTTTGCCGAGAGCGCAAAATCCTCAGACTTATTGGGAAAACATCCTAAAAAAAATCAACACTATCGTCGAGATTCCCCCGCATCGCTGGGACTGGCGTCTCTATTACAATCCCGACCGTCTGGCGAAGGACAAGATCTATTCCAAGTGGGGCGGATTTCTTGATGACATACCGTTCGACCCGCTGCGTTTTGGCATCCCGCCAGTTTCCTTGAAGTCCATTGAACCGATGCAGTTGCTGACCTTGGAAACGGTTCGTCTGGCGTTGGAGGATGCCGGTTACAGCAATGGTGATTTTGACAAAGAACACACCTCGGTAATTCTTGGGGCAAGCGGTGGAGCGGGTGATCTCGGGTTGGAATATGGTGTCCGCACCGAGCTGCCGCGGTTTATTGAGTTGCTGCCGGAAGAGGCGTGGGATCGTCTGCCGGAGTGGACTGAGGAGACTTTCGCCGGCATCTTGCTTAATGTTTTAGCCGGACGCGTGGCGAACCGTTTCGATTTTGGCGGGACAAACCTGACGGTCGATGCCGCTTGCGCCTCCTCGCTGGCGGCGCTCAATATCGCCGTCCAGGAGCTAGAGAGCGGACGCAGCTCGCTGGTAATCACCGGCGGTGTCGACGCTCAGCTCAGCCCATTTTCCTATCTCTGTTTTTGCAAGACTCACGCCCTGACCCCGCATGATCGCGCACGACCGTTCGATAAACAGGGCGATGGGATTGTCATCAGCGAAGGGCTGGCGATGGTCGTGCTCAAGCGTCTGGAAGAGGCGCGCCGCGACGGCGACCGTATTTATGCCGTGATCAAGGGAATGGGGAGTTCGAGCGACGGCAAGGCAAAGGGGATGACCGCACCGCATCCGATTGGGCAGATGCGTGCCCTCAACCGGGCGTATGAAAAAGCCGGGATTTCGCCAAGCACTATCGGTTTGATCGAAGCGCATGGCACCGGCACAGTCGCCGGGGATGTCGCCGAGACCGAAACCATCATCAAGACCCTGGATGCGGCATCGACTTCGAAGAAATCATGCGCGGTGGGATCGGTAAAAGCCCAGATCGGGCATACCAAAGCGACCGCCGGAACCGCCGGATTGGTGAAAATCGCTTTTGCCTTGTATCACAAAACGCTGCCGCCGCACATCAATGTCGAGCAGCCCCTTGATCCGCTGGCAGATGAAAACAGCCCGGTCTATTTGTTGAAGGAGGCGCACCCGTGGATACGTCACCCGAAATTCCCCCGACGTGCGGCGGTGAGCGCTTTCGGTTTCGGAGGAACCAACTTTCACGCTGTGCTCGAGGAATATAACGAGAATACAATTCCCAATCCCCCCGGAGCAGTGAATCACCCTTGCGAACTTTTTGTCTTTTACGCTAAGGATCGCGAGGAATTGGTAAAAGATATTCAAGCGTTGGTCAAAGCATTCGAGGATGGGGCGAGACCGGCATTTCGCGATCTGGCTTACACTTGCGCCCTCGAAGCTAAAGCTAAAATGAAGGATTCTCCTGCACAACTAGTAGTGCCGGGCACCCAAATAGGAAAGATACCTGCACAACTTGAAGTGCCGGGCACCCCAGCAAAATCCCAACCAAATGCAGCAGTTCGATTGAGTGTGGTCGCGGAAAACCAAGAACAGTTAAAAGAATCGTTGGAAAAGGTACTAGTGCGTTTACAGGGTGTGAGGGGAGATGTCATTCCCGCGAAAGCGGGAATCCAGGAAAATCCGCCGGATGTCATTCCTGCAAAATCGGGAAAAACATCCCCTCTGGGATCCGATATCAGCTTGGAAATCATCGACTCCGCGGAGAAACCGAAGCTGGCGTTCCTCTTCCCCGGTCAGGGTTCTCAATATGTTGAGATGGCAAGGGAAGCCGCCATCTATCTCCCCGAGCTGCGGGAATCATTGGAATCTCTCGATGCCCAGTTGGAGGACAAATATCCCCAGCGTCTGAGTCAGTATATCTATCCGCCCAGCGCATTCAATCCGGAAGACGAAGAGCGCAACCAGGGTCGTCTGGTCGATACCCATGTTGCGCAGGCGTCGCTGGCGGGGATCGAGTCGGGATTTTTCGACTTTGCAATGCGATTGAACTTGATCCCGGACATGGTCTGCGGGCACAGCATCGGGGAGTATTCCGCGCTCTATGCCGCCGGCGTGCTCTCACGGGATGTTTTCTTCGACCTGGTGGAGACCCGTGGCAGGATTATGAAATCCTCCGCTTCCGAGCAGCCGGGAACGATGGCGGCGGTGAAATTACCGCGCGAGCAGTTGGAGAAATATCTCTCGACATGTGGTAGCGTAAGCCTCGCCAATCACAATGCGCCCTTGCAAACCGTGATCTCCGGTACGGTCGATGGGGTCAAAGCGGTTGTCGACAGGTTGAACAGCGAAGGAATCGCCGCAAAGCAGTTGGCGGTCGCCGGAGCGTTCCATTCTCCGCTCTTTGCCTCTTCTCAGCAGCCGCTGGTGCAAGCGATCGAAGACGCCGAGATTCACCCGCCGAAGGTTCCGGTCTACGCCAACCTCGATGGCGAGCCTTATCCCGACGACCCGGAAAAGATCCGTGAGCAGCTCTGCGGGCACCTGTTACATTCGGTAGAGTTTGTCCGGCAGGTTAAAGCGATGTATCGTGACGGTGTACGGGTGTTTGTCGAACTCGGACCGAAGAACACCTTGAGCAGTCTCGTGGCACAAATTCTCGAAGGGGAGGAATTCACGGCGCTCTCTTTCGACGGTCAGGGCAGAGGCTGGCGCGGATTGTTGCGGGCGTTGGGGATTCTGGCGGCGAAAGGTGTGGATTTTGACCTGGAAGCCCTGTATCAGGGACGTCCGGTCGAGCCGATCAATCTGATGCGTCTGGCGGAGACAACAAAACCGCAACCGTTGTCGAAAACCACTTGGTGGGTCAACGGTGGTGGCGTGCGCCCGAAAGACAGCGAAATCACCCAAACTGGGAAAATTCCAGCGTTGAACATGGATACTTCCGAAACCGCTAAAAAGGCATTCCTCGCGTCCCTCACGCAGACAGGCTACAGGTTACAGGCTACAGGCTACAGGCTACAGGCATCAGAAAGCGAGAATCAAATTCTTATGTCTGAAGCCCAAAACCTGAAGCCTGAAGCCTGGAGCCTGAAGCCTGAAAAGCCTGAAGCCCAAAACCTGAAGCCTGAAGCCTGGAGCCTGAAGCCTGAAAAGCCTGAAGCCCGAAACCTGAAGCCTAATGCTTACCCGGTTGAAGCACTGCTCGCTTATCAGGAAACGATGAGGCGATTCCTCCAGCTTCAAGAACAGGTGATGGCGCAGTTTTTGTCCGGACAAACGATCCAGGCGTCAGGCGTCGGGCAGCCGGAATCAGACGTCAGGCAGTCGGTGCCAGAAATTGAGGATTCAACAAAGGGTAGCGTAAGCCTCCGTGCTGGCGATCCGCAGGCAGAGACGCCTACGCTACCA
>CAZCRQ010000019.1:6025-19694 GCA_964501095.1 uncultured bacterium
GGGTAGCGTAAGCCTCCGTGCTGGCGATCCGCAGGCAGAGACGCCTACGCTACCAACAATCTTTGGCACACGTGAGAATATCAAAGAACTGGTAGTCAACCTAGTAAGCGAGCGCACCGGCTACCCAGCGGAAATGCTTGGCTTGGAGCAGGACATGGAAGCCGACCTTGGGATCGACTCGATCAAGCGGGTGGAAATCCTCGGCGCCGTGCACCGTAATCTACCAGAGCAATTCCATCCCGTATTGCAAGAGAACATGGGAACGTTCACTCGTGTGAAAACCCTCAAGGCGATCATCGACCAGCTTGGAGAAATTATCGCTCAGGCGTCAGGCATCAGGCTACAGGCTACAGGCTACAGGCATCAGGCTACAGGCTACAGGCTACAGGCATCAGGAAGCGAGAATCAAGTTCTTATGTCTGAAGCCCAAAACCTGAAGCCTGACGCCTGCCCACGGTGCAAAATGGTGGCTTTCCCGGAACCTTTAAATGAAAAGGGAACTCTTCCGCAATCACTTGAAGGATTGTACTTGATCACCCGCGATCAATCGGCTGTTTCGCAGTTGGTGGCGGAATCTTTACAGAAACTAGGCGCACAAACCGCTCTCTTGACCGAAGAAGAATTGAAAGTTCCTAGGCTGCTTGCGGAACGTGTTGAACAAATACGAAAAGAGAAAGGAAAAGTCTCCGGCATACTGCATCTAGCGCCGCTTGGTGAAGAAGCGCTGCCGGAAACGTTAGAAGCCTGGCGCGAGAAAACTCAAGTACATGCAAAGAGTCTTTTCACTTTGTTACAACTCTGCGCCGACGATTTGCAGAAGAGAAATTTACCACACCTTAATCCCCCCGTAAACGGGGGGAGTACCGAGGGATTGCAAAAAATTAGTTCGATCCCCTCGTTCACGGAGGGAAAAAGGGGGGTGATTGACGGAGTGAAAAAGGGGTGTGTACTGGCAGCATCAATGTTGGGAGGGTCATTTGGCATAGAAACCTTTCCTGCACAACAAGTAGTGCAGGGCACCCATCCTATTGCCCAAAGCCCAGAGCCAGAAGCCCAAAGCCTGAATAATACTGATGACTCCAGCAGTATGTCCGGATTACCCACTACCGGCGGAATGGCAGGTCTGCTGAAAACTATGATCATCGAGTGGCAGGGCGTTCAGGCGAAACTGGTGGATTTCAGCAGTCAAGCCTCGCCTGCGGAAATCTGCCAGGGAATTGTCGATGAGCTGCTCCATGCAGATGAAGGGCTCGAGGTGGGCTATCTTGATGGCAAACGGATTTCAGTCAAAGTGGTGCGTAAAGAGCTGCAGAATAGTGATTTTCCCCCCCTTAATCCCCCCGTGGACGGGGGGATTAAAGGAGTGGTAGAGAAAGATTGGGTGGTTCTGGTAACCGGCGGGGCGCGCGGGATCACCTCGGAGATTGCGTTGGAATTGGCACCCATCGGTTTGACATTCATCCTGGTCGGCAGAACGCCTGAGCCGGATCAGGAAGACTCGAGAACATCAAGTATCACAGAAGCCGGCGAACTGCGCAAATTCCTCCTCGAACAAGCAAAGACCAAAGGCGAACATATCACTCCCGCTCAGGTTGAGGAACAGATCTCACGCTTGTTGCGCGACCGTGAAATACGGAGGAATATCGTGCGGTTGCGTGACACCGGAGCAACTGTAGAATATCTGCCGGTCGATGTTCGAGAGGAACGTCAGGTGAAAAAACTGCTGGATTATATCTATGATCATTATGGCAGACTCGACGCTATTTTGCACGGCGCGGGGATCATCGAAGACAAGTTGATTGTCGATAAGCAGGCAGATTCTTTCGACCGGGTGTTTGATACCAAGGTTGACAGCGCCTTTTTGATCTCCCGCTATGTACGACCGGAAATGTTGAAGCTGTTGGTGTTTTTCACCTCGCTGGCGGGACGATTCGGCAACCGTGGGCAGGCGGATTATGCAGCGGCGAATGAAGTTTTAAACCGTTTCGCCTGGCGTCTGCATCGCGAGTGGCGGAATACGCGCATCCTGGCGATCAATTGGGGTCCCTGGGATTATGGCATGGTGACAGAGGAGGTGAAAAAGCAGTTCCGGGCGCGCGGGGTGATCCCGATTCCGGTCAAAGCCGGACGGCGTTTTTTCTCTAATGAGCTGAAGTATGGCAGCGTTGAGGATGTGGAATTGATCGCGGGCGAAGGACCGTGGGTTGAGAGGTGCGAGTGAGCAAGCAGCATTCTCCGAAAGACATCGCAATCATCGGCATGGCGGGATTATTCCCCGGGGCGAAAGATCTCGGTGCATTCTGGCGGAACATCGTAAATCGTGTCGATTCCATCGCTGAAGCGACAGATGACTGGATTGGTCCCTTCTATGATCCCGCTTCTTCGGAGATCGACCGCATCTACACCAAGAAGGGCGGTTTCCTCGATGAACTCTCCGATTTCAATCCGTTAGATTTTGGGATCATGCCGAACGCCATCGATGGCGGGCAGCCAGATCAGTTTCTCGCTTTGAAAATCGCTCGTGACGCCCTGATCGACGCCGGATATCTCGACCGTCCCTTCAATCGGGAGAAATGCGGGGTGATCATCGGGCATGGTGCGACCCTGCACCGTGGCAGCGGCTCGGTGGTCGAGCACGGTTTAATGATGGATCAAGTGCTCGACCTCATCCGTCAGTTTTTTCCCACAATTGACGATCCGACTCTCAAAGCGATCCGTCAAGAGTTCAAACGCCATCTCCCGCCTTTCAACGCCGAGATTCTTCCCGCCCTGGTGCCGAACATCCTCGCCGGACGTATCGCCAACCGTCTCGACCTGATGGGACCTAATTTTATTGTCGACGCCGCCTGCGCATCCTCGATGATCGCCCTCGAGATGTCGATCAAGGAACTCTTGAGCGGCAGGTGCGATATGGTGATTACCGGCGCGGTGCACGCTTCCATCCCCCCGCAGGTCTATATGCTGTTCTGCGAAATCAACGCCCTCTCCCACACCGATGTCCGTCCCTTTGACAAGCTGGCGAACGGCACGCTGCTCGGCGAAGGATTGGGGTTGATTGTACTCAAACGTCTGGCGGACGCTGAACGCGATGACGACCGCATCTACGCGGTGATTAAGGGACTTGGCAGTTCGAGCGACGGAAAAGCGCTGGGATTGTTCGCCCCACGTCTTGAAGGGGAAATCCTCGCGCTGCAACGGGCTTATAGCGAAAATCAGATCGACCCGAAGACCATTTCGCTGGTGGAAGCGCATGGCACTGGCATCCCGTTGGGAGACCGCACGGAAATAAATTGCCTCACCAATATCTTTGGGACTCGCGACGCCGCCTTGCCGCGTATCGCCCTGGGCTCGATAAAGTCGATGGTCGGACATTGCCTGACTGCCGCCGGGATCGCCGGCTTGATTAAAACTGCGTTGGCGATCTATCACAAGGTCTACCCGCCGACTCTCTGCGGGGAAGTCAGTCCGGAGCTGAAGCTGGAAGAGACGCCGTTTTATATCAGCACTGTCGCGCGTCCCTGGATTCATAGTGATGAAAAGCTGCCGCGTCGCGCCGGCGTAAATGCTTTTGGTTTCGGCGGCGCGAATACTCATGCGATTCTTGAAGAATATGTCGGGGTGAAGAAAGCTGAGCCGATTTCACTTTATAATGTATGGCAGAGCGAAATGTTTCTCTTCTCCGGGAAAGACCGAGCGGAATTGATACATATTCTTGACAGAATTATCGAATTATTGCAAGACAGTGACTCTATTATACTTTCCTCCCTGGCTAAAGCGCTTGGTTTTAGACAGGATTTACAGGATTCACAAGTATTCGACAGGATTGATAAGATTGGCAAGAATGTTTCAGACAGAATTAACAAGATTAACAATACTGATTTTCCCCCCCTTAGTCCCCCCTTGGAAGGGGGGATACTCTCTACTCCCCCCATTCATGGGGGGATACTCTCTACTCCCCCCGTTCACGGGGGGATAAAGGGGGGGAGTCAGGGAGAAATTGAAAATTCTCTAAGCCATGAGCCCAAAACCCAAAGCCTTAAGCCTGATTATCGCCTTGCCATTATAGCCTCGAATCTCGAAGACCTTAAAGAGAAACTTCACTACGCAAAGAGTGAACTATCCAAACAAAACCAAGAACCTTCTTTCAAACCGCATAAAGGCTTTCATTATGCGGAATCGCGTCGAGAAGGGAAGATCGCTTTCCTGATCTCCGGACAGGGTTCTCAATACCCGAACATGCTCGCCGATCTCTGTATACACTTCCCGAAGGTGCGGGCATGGTTCGATTTTCTCGATGAGACATTTTGCGAACGGGATCGTCTTCCCAGCAGTTATCTCTATCCACCACCGACCGTGATCACCGAAGAAGAGCGAGCGCAACTGGCACGGGAAATTTTTGATATTGAAGTCGGCACCGACCTCGCAGCAATGGCAGGCATGGCGATGTATGAACTACTGCGCGATTTTCAAATTCCCTGCGACTTCATGGTCGGGCATAGCACTGGCGAACATACTGCCCTATTCACTTCTGAGACTGTCCGTTTTGCCTCGCGCGAACAGCATAAAGAAATCATGCGCTATTTCAACCGGTTGTTTCATCAGTCGATGGAGAACGGGCTGCTGCCGGAGAAGGGGGTGCTGCTTTCCATTGGCGCTTGCGAAATTGGAATTGTTGAAAAATTGGTTGAGGAATCGCTGGGACAACTCTATTTCTGCCTGGACAACTGCCCTAATCAGGTGGTGATTTTCGGCAGCGAGGAAGCGATTGCAAAGGTCAAGCCTCGCCTTGAGGAAGCCGGTGGAATTTGCGAACGGATGCCCTTCTCGGAACCGTACCATACGCCATTGTATGAAAAAGCCGCCGCACGAGGAGTTGACATTTATGACACCCTCGAGATCAAGACAGGCTACTGCACACTCTATAGTTGTGTGACCACCAAACCGTTTCCGGAGAATCGGGAAGCCATCGCCAAGTTGGCAGTCAAGCATCACTCCCACCGGGTGCGTTTCCGTGAAACGATTCTGAATATGTATGAAGACGGCGCACGGATATTTATCGAAGTCGGTCCCAGCGGTAACCTTACGGCTTTTGTCCAGGATATTCTCTACGGCAAAGATTTCCTCGCCCTCCCCAGCAATGTGCAGCATAAATCAGGGATTGAGCAGCTTCAATTTCTACTCGCACAGCTCTTTGTGAATGGTGTGCCGGTGGATACATCGACGCTCTACCGCTACCGCGAGGTGCCTGATCTGGCTCCCGACTCCAGGCTTCCGGCTTCCGGCAAAGAGCTAAACACGGAAAAATCTGTTCCCCACCACGGTAAAATTCCCAAAAAGAAAAAACCGATTCAGAGACTGAAACTCAACATGCCGGTGATGAAACTGAGCGAGGAATTTATTGAGAGTATTCGCGAAAAGATTTCTATTACCGGCGCCCAGAGCCCAGAACCTAAAGCTAAAAGCCCGACACCTGACGTCCAAAGCCTAAAGCCTAAAATCCAAAGCCCGACCACCGATCCACGTCTCGCCGCTTTGACCGCACATTTCGACCTAATGAACGAATTCCTCGCCAGCCAAGCGCGGGTGATGAGCGGATTTCCCGATATGTTGACCGACAAGCAATCCTTGCCGCCTGCCGCCCAAAGCCGGAAGCCGGAAGCACAAAGCCTAGAGCCGGAAGCCTCATTTGAGCAGTCATATCCCCTCCTGGGAGAAATCATCGAACGAGAACCTGACCGATTGTACGCTGAACGCCGTTACGAGATCGAGCAGGACATATTTTTAGAGGATCATTCACTTGGCGGGGCACCATCAAGCCGAAATCCGCAGTTACACTCGATAGCGGTTCTCCCCTTCACCTTCAGCATGGAGACAATTTCAGAAGCGGCGGTTTGTTTAATTAGTAGCGTAGGCGTCCCTGCCTGCGGAAAAAAAACCGTTATTAGAATAGAAGAAATTCGCGCGCATCGTTGGCTGGCGCTGGATCGCGGCTATCTCGACCTTGGCATTGAAGTGAAGTTGATAGATCTGGGTGATGATGGGACACATCGAGTCCTCGGACGTATTTACCAGCTCTCCGATGAACAGAATGATCCACGAAGAACACGAAATAAAACTCTTGGTTTTGAGGGTGTGGTGATCTTACAAGATGGCTATCCTTCACCTCCCACACCCCGTGCGCTCAGGTTGACAAATCCTCAGCCATCTCACTATACGACGGACACACTTTACAGCAACGGGATTCCGCGGGATTCACGTTACCCCGGCGAGTTTCATGGTCCCCGTTTTCACGGCTTGAAGAACATCCTCCGCACCGGTGATGAAGGCTTGGTGGCAGAGGCGGTGGTGATGCCGCGGGATAAATTATTCAAGCACATCAGCGATCCGCATTTTCAGACCGATCCGATCCTGGTGGACATCGGCGGACAGTTGGCGTCCTTCTGGGTCTCGGAACGGTTCGCAGTAGATTTGAATATCTTTCCTTTTCGAATGAAGGCGTTTCATTTTTATGAGAAACCACTGCCTCCAGGAACCAAACTAACGGTCAATACTTTTATGCGGTTCGCCGATCTTAACGCACCGGACTCCATACCCGAGCCCTATTTTGAGTTTCTGGCAGAAGATGGCAACGTTATCAACCGCCTTTATATCAATAAACAAAAGTCAGAAGAGAACCTGACCTCCGATCCCCAAAGCCTGAAGCCTGACGCCAGAAGCCTGACGCCTGAAAGCCGATTCGATTATCCGGATCCGAATATCTATTACCAGACCTGCCTTCAGCCGCAGCGGGTGGTGACTGAACTTATCTCAGAATATCTTGATGAGAGCGGCAAGGTGATTGCGATAATGGAAGGATGGCAGTGCCGATATTTCAGCATCCCGCATGCCCATTGCCAGGTCAGCTTATATCCGCAGTATAAATACCTTTCCGCGCCCTGGATGCAGAAAGAGAGCGGTTTGATTATACGTCGCATCATCCCGCCGCCGGTGCCGTTTATGGAGGAATCCTGGGGTATCTGGAAACGCAAGGGGGCGCATTTGACACTGACCATGCCGGAACAGGATAGCTGGTATAATATCCCCGAGACCGGGGCGCGCCGCTTGGAGTGGCTGATGGGACGAATTGCCGCAAAGGATGTGCTGCGTCAATGGATGCAGGAAAAACTCAAGGAAAATCTCGCCCCGGCAGATTTCGAGATCAGGACAACCGAGACCGGCAAACCTTACGCCGTCAGCCCCTCAATGGGATTTATCCCCATGCCGGACATCTCGATCAGTCATAGCGAAGGATATGCGGTCGCCGCCGTGGCGCCGATGGAGAAGAATATCGGGCTGGATGTACAGATTTTATCCGCCGTGAACCCAGATAGCCTCCTGGTAAGTGGATTTACAGATCAGGAGAAGAAATTGATCGACGAATCAGGCAACAGGCTTCAGGCTTCAGGCGACAGGCTTCAAGGTCGTGATAGAGCAGTTATCGCTCTTTGGAGTGCGAAGGAGGCGGTGGTTAAAGCCATTGGCAGCGGATTAGAGGGCGATCCAAAGCAGTGGGTAGTAGAAAGCATCGATCTTAAGGCAGGAAATGTTGTGATTAAACACGAAGGAAATTCTTATGATTGCCGTATCTGGGTGACGAATAGAGAAGTCCTGGCGGTGTGCTTGATAGATAAAGGTTGATTAGAAAATTACTACTGAACAACGAGGCACAGAAAACACAGAAAATTCTTCGTGTCTTTCGTGTCCGTCGTGTCCTTCGTGGATAATCAATTAAAAGAGCAATAATGCGGCAAATTACAAAACCTGATCTGGAACAAAAGCTGGTCGAGATCTGGCGTACAAATCTGAACCTGACTCATCTTGACGTCAATGACGATTTTCTCGAACTTGGCGGCAATTCAATTCTGGCGATTCGGATGGCAAACCAATTGCAGCGTTTGCTCGGCGAGAGTGTCCACAATGTCACCTTGTTTGAACACCGCACTATTGCCGATCTTGCCAGCTTTCTCTTAAAGCATTACATGAATTCGATCCCGCGTCTTTTTGATGATGGCACAGATCGCCAGGTAATGGAAGAGCGTTCGGAGTCCACGCTTCAGCGTGTATCTAAGAGCAACCTGAAGGTTGAAGTCCAAACAAAGAAGTGCCTTACGGAATCAACCATCGCCGCGGCGCGTCAGATGCTGGCAGATGGAATAGGATCACAGCGAGAAATTGACCCTGATACTCCAAAAAATCCCCGAGCAATCTTCATCCTCTGTTCCCCCCGCTCCGGTTCGACATTGCTGCGGGTGATGCTTGCCGGACACCCAAACCTCTTCGCCCCGCCGGAGCTTTTTTTACTCCCTTTTACTTCCCTGGGGGAGAAACACCGCACTTTTTCCGAGGCGCGCCGATCGCTGGTTGTCGATGGTCTCACCCGTGCTATTATGCAGCTTGAACACTGCGAACTTGAGGCTGCCCAGAAAATCGTGGACGAATTCGAGAAACAAAATCTTACTACAAAACAGGTTTATCACCACTTGCAAGCCCGTTTGGGCGACAGACTGTTGGTCGACAAGACTCCCTATAATTCCATGTATCCGGCTTTTCTTGAACGCGCGGAACGATATTTCCACCAGCCAGTATATATTCATCTGACACGGCATCCTTTTGGCATGATCCGATCTTTCGAGAGATCGCATCTGGATATTGTCTATAATTTCAATCATCCATTCTCAACCCGGGAAGCCGCGGAGTTGGTCTGGGTACTTAGTTACCAGAACATCCTCGAGTTTCTAAAAAATATCCCAGTTCGCCGCCAGCATCAGTTGAAATTCGAGGAGCTGGTCGCCAATCCGCAGGCTGAAATGGTGAAACTTTGCCAAACACTGTGCCTGGATTTTCATGATGAGATGATCCAACCTTATAAAGAGAAGAAAATCCGCATGACCGACACCTCCAGTGAGCTGTCCGGAATGATCGGGGATATCAATTTTCATGAACATTCACAGATAGACTCCCAGGTGGCGGATCGTTGGCAGGTTGAAATCAAAGAAGATTTTCTTGGGGAGACGACCTGGAAAGTGGCGGATATGCTGGGATATTCCCGGGATTTACCTGTCACAGGAGAAAAAATACCGATGGGAAAAGAATGCCGGGACGACCGGCGACAGCCCGCTGTTGTCGATGCTTCTTTGCTTTCTCTGAGTGCTGAGGAAAAGCTGCGTAGGATCGATCGACTCTCCGATGAAGAAGTGGATGCTCTATGGCGTCAGGAGCTGGGTTTAGGCGAGGAATGAAGAGAAAAATAGTCATTCTGAACGAGATAATATGTCTGAAGAACTATCTAATCTGACGCCCGAGCAGAAACGTGCAATACTGGCACAACGTCTCCAAGCGCGATCCCAGAAACAACGTGAATTTCCCCTCTCTTTTGCGCAAGAGAGACTCTGGTTTCTCGAACAATTCGAACCGAACACCTCCCGTTATAATATCTCCATCGCCTTTCGTTTACAAGGGAATCTCTCTCGCCAGGCGCTGACATTCGCCTTGAAGCAAATTGTCCAGCGTCATCACATCCTGCGGAGCACCTACCATTCCCATAACGGGAAACCCTTCCTGCGCCTCGAATTGCCTTCTCCGGACGCCCTCAATTTTGAAATAGTAGATTGCACCGGGGAAACTGATAAGAATTATCTCCACGAAGGACACGAAGGACACGAAGGACACGAAGGGCACGAAGACGGGGATAAACCTTCGCCTTCTTGGAGGCAGAGAATAAAAGCCGATACCGCTATACCTTTCGACCTGGAAAGAGGGCCGCTATTCCGCGCCAAACTATATTGTCTGACGGAACACGATCATCTCCTCTTACTGACTATGCACCATCTGGTTTCAGATGGCTGGTCCTTGAGCGTGCTGTTTCGAGAGATCAGCATATTTTATCGTGATTTTCTCGAACAACGTCCGTCAAACCTCCACCCCTTGACCGCACAATACACTGACTTTATCACCTGGCAGCGTGAGAAGCTATCGGATGAGGTCATCTTCCGTCAGTTGCAGTATTGGAGAACGGCACTACAGGACAGTCCGGAGCGAATTGAGCTGCCTATCGACACACCTCGCCGCGCCTTGAAGAGTTATTCCGGAGACCGAGTTGAGTTTCTGATTCCCCATGAACTGACCGAACGTCTGGTCGAACTGTGTAAAAAAGAACATGTAACCCTTTTTATGCTTCACTTAGCGGCATTCGAGACGCTCCTGCACCGTTATTCCGGTCAATCAACGGTGTTGGTCGGCACACCCATCGCCAACCGCAATCGCGCCGAATTTGAGGGATTGATCGGCTTTTTTGTGAATACCCTGGTGATGCGAGCCGATTTTTATCAGAGACCGGATTTGCCGGTTTCCCACAGGATCAACAGGATAGACAAGATTAAAGATTCCCCGAGCCCAGAGCCGGAAGCCCAAAGCCTAAAGCCTGACACTCAAAGTCCAAAACCTGACCAGACCTTCCGTCAACTGCTCGAGCAGGTGCGCGACCGAGTACTGGAAGCTTTCCGTCATCAAGACCTCCCCTTCGAGAAATTGGTCGAGGAGTTGCAGCCCGTGCGCGACACCAGCCGCACTCCGCTCTTCCAGGTGGTGTTTACGCTGCGCAATATCCCAGCGCAGACCGCATCGCTTCCCGATCTGGAGACGCAGCAGTTCGAGCTTGAGCCGTCCTCAATACGCTTCGATCTCGAACTCGATCTGGAATACTATGAACAGCACCATCTCATTAAAGGCAGGTTTTATTTTATCACCGATCTCTTCCATCGGGAGACAGTGGAACGAATGGCGCAGCACTATCGAATTCTCCTCGAGGGAATCGCGGCGAATCCCGATCAGGAAATCGCCTTTCTTCCAATACTCCCTCCGAAAGAACGTCGACTTTTTTTAACCGAATGGAATAATACTAAAGTTGCTTATCCGCGAGATTCAGCCATCCATCAACTTTTCGAGGAGGAAGTCCGTAAATATCCCAAGTCAATTGCTCTGAGACAAGATCGCAAAAAATTGACATATCATGAACTGAACCAACGCGCCGACAATCTGGCTCATCACCTTCGTACGTTAGAGATTCAACCTGAAGATCGTGTCGGCTTATGTTTGGAACGTTCATTCGAGATGGTAATCGGAGTTCTGGCGATATTAAAAGCCGGCGGGGCTTATGTTCCGCTCAATCCCGATTATCCCGATGAACGTCTACTCTTGATGAGTAATGATTCCGGGATTAAAATAATTCTTACACAATCCAGCCTGTTGAACCGATTCTCCTCCTTCCCCAAACGTTTCACGATAGTGGAGGAAGTAAGTAGCGTAAGCCTCCGTGCTGGCGATCCCTCGCCGGCGGGGACGCCTACGCTACCCACGCAGGCAGGGACGCCTACGCTACCACAAAAGGCGAACAATTTAGCATACATAATGTATACTTCAGGCTCAACAGGAACGCCAAAAGGGGTGGAAATAACTCATCGCAGCGTGGTGCGTCTCGTAAAAGGGGCGAACTATGCCGCGTTCGATGAGAAGACAACCTGCCTTTTGATGGCACCGCTCTCGTTCGATGCCTCCACGTTCGAACTCTGGGCAACATTGTTGAACGGCGGAACTTGCGTGATCTTCCCCAACGAAATCCCGACAGCAACCGAACTCCAAAAAGTGATTCACTCCCATCATATCAACACTCTGTGGTTAACTGCATCGCTGTTCAACACGATCATCGATCTGAATCCGCAGGCTTTGTCAGGAATAAGCCAGCTTCTGATTGGAGGCGAAGCCCTCTCGGTTCCGCATGTTTTAAAAGCCCTTAAATCTCTCCCTGGAACGCAAATCATCAACGGTTATGGACCTACTGAAAACACCACCTTCACCTGCTGCTACCAGATCCCTCACGATCTCGATTCGAATGTGCGCTCGATCCCGATCGGCAGACCGATCAGCAACACCAGAGTATATCTGCTCGATAATTATCTTCAACCGACGCCGCTTGGGGTCAAGGGACGCTTATACATCGCCGGCGACGGTTTGGCGCGTGGATATTGCAACAGTCCGGAGTTGACTGCCGAAAAGTTTATCAACCTCACCCTCGATGATGGATCAATAGAACGCTGCTACGATACCGGCGATTCAGCCCGATACCTGCCGACCGGAAGCCTCGAATTCCTTGGCAGAGTCGATTACCAGGTGAAGATCCGCGGTTTCCGTATCGAGCTGCCCGAGATCGAAATCACCCTTAAACAGCATGAAAAGGTGAAGGAAGCGGCAGTACTGGTTCGTGAAGAGGAGGCGGGAGAAAAGCATCTGATCGGGTTCGTCATCTGTCAGCCGCAGAACCAGGCTTCTGAAGGGGAGCTGCTGACCTTCCTGAGAAAAAAATTGCCGGATTACATGATTCCCGTCTCCATCATGGCAATGGAATCGTTCCCGCGGAATCCCAATGGCAAGATTGACCGTCACGCGTTACTCTTATACTCAAGAAGTCAGGTAGGGGATCGTGGTTATCTCCCACCCCGCGACACCATCGAGCGAGACCTCTGTGCCATCTGGCGGGCGACGTTGGCGGTGAAGCGTGTGGGAGTGAGGGATGATTTTTTCGACTTGGGCGGGCATTCTTTATTGGCGGTGCGCTTGATGTCGAAGATCAAGGATTTGACAGGCAAATCGCTGCCCTTGGCAACCCTATTTCAAGCCCGAACCGTGGAGCAGTTGGCGACGATCCTCAAGGAAGATGGCTGGATTGCGCCCTGGTCATCGCTGGTGACCATTCAGACGGGAGGAGCGAAGCCTCCCCTGTTTTGCGTACATCCGGTCGGCGGCAATGTTCTCCGTTACCGGCAACTGGCGGAATTATTAGGCTCCGATCAGCCTGTTTATGGATTGCAGGCGAAGGGGCTCGATGGAAACGAAGAGCCCTTGACAACCGTTGAAGAGATGGCGACTCACTATATCCATGAAATCAGGAAAGTGCAGCCGGAGGGACCCTACCTGCTGGGCGGTTTCTCCGCCGGGGGAATCCTCGCTTACGAGATGGCGCAGCAATTGATCAGGGCGAAACAGGAAATATGGCTGCTGGCATTATTTGATACTTATGGTCCCAATTTCATCCTCGCTTCGGAAAAACGCAGCTTTCTCCCGAAACAGATACAGGAATTACTCTTCAATGCGAAGATGAACCTCGATAACCTGATTCTCATGCCTCCACGAGACCGTCTGCCTTATCTATGGCGAAAAATCCAGCGCGGTGAATGGCGTCTAAAGAAAACCCTACCGAACGTGTTGAAACGTGTCAAATCCATCACCACCCGCGCGGTCAGGCAATACTCTCCACAACTATATCCCGGCAGAGTAACCCTGTTTCGCGCCGTACGTCAACCGCAGAGCAGCAGCGGCGATCCGACTTTAGGCTGGGGGGAATTTGCTCTGGGAGGCGTTGATATCCAACTCATTCCCGGCAGTCACGGGCATCATATCGAACATCCCCATGTCGCCTTCCTGGCGGAAAAACTGAAAGCACGCCTTGATTTTTCCCAACTTAGAACCAAACCTTTAGACTGCTTTTAAAAGACACACGGAAGCGTGAACTCTGAACCAGAGGATTAACCTAAATTTTTCTCATTGATTTTTAAAACTATCTAGCTTTCCCCTATCT
>CAZCRQ010000020.1:0-2289 GCA_964501095.1 uncultured bacterium
TTCCAGCCAGCGCATCCGACGGACTACTGTCTCTCGTCCCAGAGCCGTCAGCAGTTCAAAGAGCCCAGGTCCAACCGCCTGACCGCTCACCGCCAAACGTACCGGATGAATCAATTCGCCGCTGTTGATGTCAAGTTCTTCCGAAAGCTGTCTCACGGCATTTTCGGTGGTCTCGATGTTGAAATTGTCCCCCAGTTTTTCAAAGATCGCCGCTAGTTTTCCCAGACGTTCGGGGGTTGCCGGGTTTTTCAAGCGTTTCTTGGCGGCGACTGGATCGACGGCCTGCGGGTCGGTGAAGAAATAGAATCCGCGGTTAAGAATCTCTTCGGGAAAACGGCAACGCGATTTCAACATCGAGATCGCGAGAGGCAAATTTTTCGCCGAGCCCGCGGGGAATTTTCCAGATGCCACCCGTTCGGCAAAGGGTTGACGTAAAAGTGCCGCCAGTTCCAGGTCGGGTTTACGAGTGATAAATTCGCCGTTCATCCATTCGAGTTTCTGTTCGTCAAAGATCGCGCTTTTTTTATTGAGCCCTTCGAGATTGAATGAGGCGATCAGTTCTTGCTTAGTCAGGATTTCGCGGTCATCGCCAATAGACCAGCCGAGCAGGGCGAGGAAACTGAGTAGCGCTTCCGGGAGGTAGCCTTTATTGCGGTATTCCGAGAGCGCTGTCGCCCCATGACGCTTGGAGAGACGTTTTTTATCCGATCCCAGGATCAGGGGGACATGGGTAAATTCCGGCGGTTTCCATCCTAACGCTTGGTAAATTAATATCTGTTTCGGAGTATTGGAGAGGTGATCATCTCCACGAATGACATGAGTCACTCCCATTTCATAATCATCCGCCACGACTGCGACCTGGTAAGTTGGAGTGCCATCTTGACGCATGATCACGAAATCGTCCAGGGTCTCCGGTTCGACACGTACGATGCCGTGTACTGTGTCTCTGAACTCCAGCGTCTCATCCGGCGCTCGAAAGCGGACCGCGTAGGTTTCGCCTTTTTCCGCGCGGTCAATGGCGACCTTTGGATCGAGATAGCGATCCGGGCTGCGAAACGCCACCAATCCGCCTTGACGCATGATTTCATCCTTGATCTTCTGAGCTTCGTCCACTGTCAGAAAACAACGATACGCTGCTCCCCGTTCAACCAATTCCTCGACCGCTTCCCGGTGAAACGAGAGGCGCACACTCTGACGTACCGGCGGCTCATCCCACTCGATGCCCAGCCAGCGAAGGGCGTCCAGGATGTCATCTTCGTATTCCTGTTTGGATCGTTCACGGTCGGTGTCCTCGATGCGGAGCAGGAATTTACCCCCGTGATGACGGGCAAACAGGTAGTTGAAGATAGCAGTGCGCGCTCCGCCGATATGGAGAAATCCGGTGGGACTTGGCGCAAAACGGACAACGACTCGTTCCATTATTCTGACTCATCCTTCGATTTATCCGCGCTCATTTCGTCTTCATTTGGGGAAGAAACAATACGGTCAACTCTTGACCAATCCGGCTCATGCGGTTGAAAAATGTTACCCTCAAGATCATGCAACTCAAAATGAATTCCGCCGACATAGGGAACAGCTGAGTTATAAATGAGCGCCAGAAACATCAGGATTAAGGTGTATAGGATAGAAAGCAAGATTGATATAAAGATGCCAAGAAAAATTAAAGGTATCCCGCTGGGGAGGAATGGCATCTCCATCCCACTGAAAAATGATCCCATGAGATTGATTATTGCCGAGATCATCGAACCATAGATCAACGATAGGGCGAATGAGAGAAAAAAGAAGACAATAAATCCGATCTTCGCCATCTGCCATACAGGTATTCGGCGCAATTCCACGGTCATGATCATCCCTTTCTGATTAGTTCTGTCTTTGGTTTCTTCATTGTGAATGTAATCGAGCGGACAGTTGGATTAAAAGTGATTGTTTTAGTCTCGACAGATTGATTATCCTCTTGGTTGTCACAAATAAAGAAGCCGGAATTAAATCCGGCTCAATTGCGGAGAGGGTGGGATTCGAACCCACGGTGGGCTTTTGACCCACACTCACTTAGCAGGCGAGCACCTTCGGCCTCTCGGTCACCTCTCCCTCGAAGGCTGAAACTGATTCTTGTGACTTATGTCCTGTCGTCGTTTATAACGAACGTAAAATAGATGGCTCCCGTGTTGAAAAGCAACTTGATCATTGACACTCCGAGTGAAACAAGCAATCTCCTTAATTTTCCGGTGGGTCTTGCGCGATTACTCGGCATAGTTGTTATTATTGCTGCGCGATGGTAGCGTAGGCGTC
>CAZCRQ010000020.1:2389-7104 GCA_964501095.1 uncultured bacterium
GCGCGATTACTCGGCATAGTTGTTATTATTGCTGCGCGATGGTAGCGTAGGCGTCCCTGCCTGCGAGGAGGAATCGCAAGCACGATGATCGCAAGCACGATGATCGCAAGCACGGAGGCTTACGCTACCCTGATTTGAGGGGTAGCGTAGGCGTCTCTGCCTGCGAGGAGGAATCGCAAGCACAATGATCGCAAGCACGGAGGCTTACGCTACCTTTCATATCACAAATCATATCGAGGAGGAGTTTTGATCGTATCTGAGGAAATCACACCGACAAAGTGGCAGTTGCGTTTCATCAAGCTCGCCAAGCATTGGTCGCAGTATATGACCTGTGACCGTGCGAAGGTTGGAGCGGTTATAGTACGAGAGAAGCGGGTGATAGCTTCGGGGTATGGCGGCGCTCCCTCGGGAAGCGTCACCTGTGATGAAGTTGGTCATGCTTTACGTAACAATCATTGTGTACGCACAGTTCACGCCGAGATGAACGCCATCGCCCAGGCGGCGAGGTATGGTCCTTCTACCGATGGTTGTGACATGTATTGCACCGTCTTGCCTTGCTGGAATTGCGCCAAGATGATTGCTGCCGTGGGAATAGCAAATGTCTATTATATTGAGGAATATCACCCAGAGGAATGGGATTTTTATAAGCCTTTATACGATGGATTGACGACCAGGTTTGTTCGTCTCCGCGAACCTTGATCAGAACGAAAAGAAAAAATACAGGATAGGGATGATATAAAAGATAAGTATGATAAGCATTGAATTGCCTGAGCCTGCAGCCTAAAGCCCAGCGCCCGACCTGGTGAATCGTTCTAGAGAAGTGCGTATATTTAATATTAAACCTTTTTCATTTGGACATTATGTAGCATGGGCGTCCCGCCCATGACACGGGCGGGACGCCCGTGCTACGGTGTAACATGGGCGTCCCGCCCATGACACGGGCGGGACGCCCGTGCTACGGTGGAATCAATGCCATCAAATCTTCTGACATAAACTATTAGCTGGCAAACATAAGAAAGCTTAGAGGATAAATGGGGAAGATAATCGCCATCGTCAATCAGAAAGGTGGTGTTGGAAAAACAACCACGGCGATCAACCTGTCGGCGGGATTGGCAGTCGCAGAGAAAAAAGTTCTGCTGATTGACTTGGATCCTCAGGCGAATGCGACCAGCGGATTGGGGATTCGTGTAGCGCCAAACCAGAATTCGATATACGACGTTATAATCGGCAATGCGCAGCTCAAGGAAGTAATCGTTCCAACACAAATGCCATTTTTGGAGCTGGTTCCCTCCAGCATCAAACTTGTCGGCGCTGAAATTGAGCTGGTCAGCATCCCCGCGCGTGAATCGGTGCTGAGGAAAGCCCTGGCTGGAATTGATAATGTTTATGATTATATCTTCATGGACAGCCCCCCATCTCTGGGATTGTTGACGTTGAACGGTTTAGTTGCGGCGAAATCAGCTTTGATCCCGATCCAATGCGAGTATTACGCTCTGGAAGGTTTGACTCAGCTCTTGAATACGATTCGTCTGGTGCAAAAGAACCTCAATCCTGGTCTTACGATCGAAGGGGCGCTCTTGACCATGTATGATGGTCGCCTGAACTTATCGCAGCAGGTGGCGGAAGACATACGCACCTATTTTGCCGGTCGGGTGTTCAAAACTATGATCCAGCGCAATGTTCGTTTGAGTGAAGCTCCAAGCTATGGCAAACCGATCTTTTTATACGATATTACCTGTCGCGGGGCGGAAAATTACCTAGCGTTGACCGAGGAGTTATTAGCGGATGTCGGTAAAAAGTAAAGGAAGATTGGGACGCGGCTTATCAGCGTTGATTCCGGAGGCTGATCTGCTTATTGAAAAAGCCCCGTTGAATGAGATCGACATTTCGCTCATTCGGACACGCGCCAACCAACCTCGGACTCATTTCGATCCCACTGCTCTGGCTGAACTTGTCGAATCCATCCGCGCCCAAGGTGTCTTGCAGCCGCTCCTCATTACTCCACGAGATGAAGGCTATGAAATCGTCGCCGGGGAGCGGCGTCTGAGAGCCGCACGCGCCGCCGATCTACTCACTGTGCCCTGCCGTATCTTGAAGGACCTGGATGAACATCAAATCCTTGAAATCTCCCTAGTTGAAAACCTGCAGCGTGAAGATCTGAATCCTTTGGAACTGGCGGAGGGTTATCGCCGTTTGATTCAAGACCTGGGTTTGAGCCAGCAGCAGGTTGCTGAGCGTGTTGGAAAGGATCGGGCGACTGTCGCCAATACGCTCAGATTGTTGAAACTCCCCGATCCCGTTCGGGATTACGTGCGGGAAGGCAAGCTTTCCGCAGGTCATGCGCGAGCGCTGCTGGCAGTTGAGAGTGATGCGGATAAAGTATCCTTGGCGCATCGGATTGTTAAAAAAGGGCTTTCCGTTCGTGAAGTCGAGAACTATGCCAAACAGCCTCACACCTTGAAGACGCGCACATCGGCAAAATCACCTAGCTCCATCGACTTGCATTCACGTGAAGTAGCGAAGCAGGTTGAAACTCACCTTGGAATGCCGGTACAGATCTCCCATCGCGGACCGGGAGGGAAAGTAACTATTCACTATCAAACCCTCGATGAATTGGATCACCTTGTCTCAATCCTTCAAGGTCGCAAGGTACCCTCACCATGAAACGTCTCTCAGAAGTGATGGATATTATCCGGGACGCCCTGCTTGCTGATGATCCGCACGGTTTTCTCTCATCGCCCGAGGGGAGAAAAGAGCTGATCGATGGATTACATGGGGCTATATTTGGAAAATAAATTCACCTCTCGTTATGCAACTTTAGTCACGCTTTTAGCGGCATTTTTATTTCAGATCAGTTGTGCCGGTTTGGTTCCCAGCCCAAAATATCGTCGCCAACGTCCGGATCTAACCAAAATGGAAATATCAACGCCCCCAACTTCGCAGCCGGAGCAAGCACCGCTTCCCGCAACGATCTCGGAAAGCAGCGACCTTTTGGATCGGGCAATTAAAATATGGTGGGGAACGCCCTATCAATTGGGAGTTGAAAGCGTTCAACAGACAAGACCTGTTATCAGCAACATTATGCCGGAGCAAGACGAGTGTTGAGATAGATAAGATGTCTTTGGGTCATTGCGTCTTTGCGGTGAGAAGATATTTTCATCATTTAAATAGCGATAAGCTGATATTTTAGCTTGGATTTTAAACCATGATCTCTCATAATTCCTACCTGGAACTCATCAAGGCGATCACTTATCACGATTGGCGCTATTATGTCTTGGCGGATCCTGAAATCTCGGATGAGGAATATGATCGTCTCTACCGGGAATTATCGGACATTGAAAAACAGCATCCGGAATGGATAACACCAGATAGCCCGAGCCAGCGTATAGGTGGAGCGCCGTCGAAAGAGTTTGAAACGGTGGTTCATTCCCGACCGATGATGTCTTTGTCCAACACTTATGCCTTGGATGAGGTTCAGGATTTTGACCGTAGAGTGAGGAATCTTGTTGGAAAGCGCGAGTTGCTCTATTCCTGCGAACCGAAAGTCGATGGTGTAGCAGTCACTCTCCACTATGAACGCGGTGAGTTTATCCTGGGTGCGACACGTGGGGATGGAGTCCAGGGCGACAACATCACGGTAAACCTGCGAACGGTGCGTGGATTTCCCTTGAAAATACGTGACGGAGCTGGTATAGAGGGGAATTTTGAAGTGCGCGGTGAGGTCTACATGCCGTTGGATGATTTCCGTCAACTGCGCGAAGAACGTGAAGAAGACGGGCTGCCTCCGTTCGCTAATCCCCGTAATGCCACGGCAGGATCGTTAAAATTATTGGATCCAAGCGAAGTCAGCCGACGTCGATTGCGTCTCTGGGTGTATGATTTACTGACTGAAGAATCCTGGGCGAGCAATTCCCATGGGGAACGATTGACGCTCATGCAAGAGATGCGTTTTCCAGTGGTCAATCCCTGGAGTCTGGTCAAGAACATTGCCGGGATAGAAGAGTACTATCACAATTTGGAAGCGAAGCGTGATGACCTGCCTTATGAAATTGACGGTGTCGTCGTAAAAGTCGATTCTCATCCCCTGCGTGAAACACTCGGAACGACCGCGAAGAGTCCCCGTTGGGCGATGGCGTACAAGTTCAAGGCGCGTCGGTCGGAGACAAAGTTAAGAGAGATCACCTACCAAGTTGGACGTACCGGCGCAGTCACTCCCGTCGGCGAACTTGAACCGGTATTTCTCGGCGGTTCGACCATCCGACGTGTAACTCTGCACAATGATGAAGAAATTGAACGATTGGGAGTGGCGCCGGGGGTGCGGGTCATTTTGGAGAAAGCGGGCGATGTGATCCCGAAAGTGATCAGCCTGGCATCGGGAGAACAGCCGAAGGTATTTTCGCCGCCGGAAAACTGCCCCTCCTGTAATCAACCGTTGGTAAAACCGGAAGGTGAAGTGATTCGCCGTTGTGTCAATGTCGTCTGCCCCGCAATGCTGCGGGGACGTTTGATTCATTTCGCTTCCCGAGGCGCTATGGATATTGAAGGTTTGGGAAGACAGACGGTTGACGTGCTGGTGGATCAAAATATGGTTCATGATCCGGGCGATATATATTCGATCGATTATCGAAAGTTGGCGGCTCTGCCCGGATTTGGAGAATTATCGGCGCGGAAACTCGCTGGGGGGATTGAAAAATCCAAGCGGCAACCCCTTGAAC
>CAZCRQ010000020.1:7114-10758 GCA_964501095.1 uncultured bacterium
GAATTACGCCGGAAACCCGGAAATTCTTGAGCAAATTGATGAAATTGGACCGAAAATAGCCTCCGGAATCGTCGAATTCTTCCAAATCCCCGGCAACCTGGCGGTGATTGAAAAATTACGTCGAGCTGGAGTGAATTTCGGTGTAAAAGAACAGCCGGCGTCAGACTTGCGCTTTAAAAGGTTGGAAGGGAAAAAATTTGTCCTCACTGGGACTTTAACAACCATGACTCGCGGAGAAGCTACGGAACGTTTGCAAAACCTGGGGGCGCAAGTATCATCTTCCGTCTCGGCGAAAACCGATGTGGTTATTGTCGGAGAATCCCCTGGCAGCAAGCTGCAAAAAGCGAATGAATTGAAGATCGAGATCTGGGATGAGGAAACATTTCGTCGGAGACTCTCTGAGTATGAAGCTTAGCGTTATAAAAGGAGTAAACTATGGCATCTACTGCTGATTTCCGCAATGGGCTTGTCATCCGTTTCAATAACGATTTATATACAATTTCCGAATTTCAGCATGTAAAACCCGGCAAGGGCGGAGCTTTTGTACGAACCAAGCTCAAGAATGTTATAACCGGACGTGTGATCGACAATACTTTCCGCGCTGGTGAAAAAGTGGAAATCGTCAAACTGGTCGCCCGTCAAATGCAGTACCTCTACCAGGAAGGCGAGCATTATGTCTTCATGGATGGGGAGACTTATGACCAGGTGACGCTGGATTCCTCCCTCGTCGATGATTCCATCTCGAAATATCTGAAAGAGGGGGTGGACTATAAAATCATGTTCAAAGAATCCCAGCCTTTGGTGGTGGAATTGCCATTTTTCCTAGAGTTGGAAGTTATCAAGACTGAACCGGGGATCAAGGGTGATACTGTAAGTTCAACCACCAAAGCCGCCACCCTCGAAACCGGTGCAGTTATCCAAGTGCCCTTGTTTGTTGAACAAGGAGATATTTTGAAAGTAGACACCCGAACCGACCTCTATCTTGAACGAGTGAAAAAGTAAGATTAGATTTGAAGACGATTCCTGTTTAGATTTTCCTGAATGATGAAGTTTTCAGTATACATTATTCGTGTCTTTATGCCTTAGTTGTAAAAGGTTTTGTTGTTTCTTCCCGTCTTGGTGGTGAAAAGAAGAATCCTGTTTATCCCTGTTTAAAACCTACTTCAGTTGCGGTCTATATTTTCATCCATATTGATGTGGTGTCAGTGATGTGGTGTCAGTCGTCCTCGGCTGACACTTTAATCTCGCAGGCAGGGACGCCTACGCTACCATGATGAGGGGTAGCGTAAGCCTCCGTGCTTGCGATTTCAGCACAAACCTTTGATGTGGTGTCAGTCGTCCTCGGCTGACACCCTAATCTCGCAGGCAGGGACGCCTACGCTACCATATTCTCACCCATATATTCGTCTTTACCTGTGTTTATGCAATTGTTCATACAACCGTTTATGCACTAATTATCACGCTCTTTTCGCCAGTCTGAATTAAGGCGAAACTTCGTCTAAAACGTAATCGGCGGTGTATATTTTATCAAATCAACGAACAATAAATTCACGAAAGGTAAATGGCAATGGGTATAGCCTCGGATATAATTCTGATAGTAGTAGCGGGTTTGGTGGGGGGATTTATCGCTCAGAAGTTGAAACAACCGTTGATTTTGGGCTATCTGCTCGCTGGCGTGGCGATAGGACCCTACACTGGGGGAATTACCGTTTCCGATGTTCAACAGATCGAACATCTCGCCGAGATTGGAGTAGCGCTTCTCCTCTTCGCTCTTGGTTTGGAATTTTCCTTAAAGGAGCTTAAACCGGTCAAAACTATAGCCGTCATTGGCACCCCGATCCAACTCATCCTGACCATTGTTTTTGGATATTTCATCGGAAAATTCTTTGGTTGGAGTGATGTTTCTTCACTGTGGTTCGGTGCGGCAATCTCGTTATCGAGCACTATGGTCATCCTCAAGACCTTGATGAATCAGGGATTGCTGGGAACTTTATCCAGTCGGGTGATGATCGGAATGTTGATTATCCAGGATTTGGCGGTGGTTCCTATGTTGATTGTTCTCCCGCAACTCAATAAACCTGACTTCAACTACGTTTTACTGACATTGGCGCTGTTTAAAGCCGCGCTGTTCATTACGGTCATGATCCTAATTGGAACACGTGTCATCCCATATATCCTGAAGCAAGTAACTGCCTGGAACTCGCGTGAACTTTTTCTGCTTAGTATAACCGCGATCGGTCTGGGGATTGGATCTGCCACGCACCTTCTCGGTCTCTCCTTCGCTTTCGGCGCTTTTATTGCTGGAATGGTGCTGAGCGAATCCGATTTCGGTCACCAAGCGCTAAGCGACATCATCCCGCTTCGTGATGTGTTCGGCTTACTCTTCTTTGTCTCCGTGGGCATGTTATTGGACCTGCATTTTCTTTACGCAAATATTGAAGCAGTTCTCGCAATTGCTGTTTTGGTCGGTCTAAGCAAGGGATTATTGTTCTATATCCTCGCCAAAGTATTCAAGTATGGCAATGTGATTCCGCTGGCGATGGGATTGACCATGTTTCAGATCGGAGAATTCTCTTTCGTCTTAACGCGTGTCGGTTTAGGGACAGGTGTGCTTGATCGGAACGTCTATTCACTTCTCTTGATGACGGCAATCGTAACCATGATTCTGACGCCACTGCTCTCGCGTTTGATCGGTCCATTGTATCTTTGGCGGAAGAACCGACGGAAACGTGAGCCTCTGCAGACGGTAAACCTCCCGGAATCAGGATTATATAATCATGTGATTATCGCCGGCGGGGGACGGGTAGCCAATCATATTGCTATGGTGCTGACACGCCTAAAGCTGCCTTTCGTCATCATCGAGTTGAATTACCGCGCTTTTATGAAACTAAAATTGGACGGCGTGCCGGTGATCTATGGCGATGCCTCGAATGAGCATGTGCTCGCAGTTGCTAAACCGGAAAACGCACGTCTCTTGATCAGCGCCATCCCGCCGGTGGAGATCTCACGTACCGTCATCGAAAACGCGCGGAAGATTTCTCCAAAACTGCAAGTAATCGCTCGAGCAGAAGGAAAAGAGCAGATGATGATGCTGCATCATCTAAAAGTGATTGAGGTTGTCCAACCCGAGTTTGAAGCTGGATTGGAAATGACAAGACAAGCGCTGCTCCATCTCGATATCCCCGCCCAGGAGATCCAACACTACCTCGACACTCTACGAAAAGACCTCTATGCACAATTCTATAACAGCCATCCGGATTACCATCTCCTCTCACGCTTACGCTCGGCAGCCGGATTACTGGAACTATCCTGGGTACCCCTCGGCAAATCCAGTTATTTTAAAGGGAAAACACTGAATGATCTGAAAATCCGTTCCAAAACTGGCGCTTCTGTGGTTGGTTTTCTACGGGATGGTTTTTTCCATGCTAATCCCGCAAGCACTGTCTCTTTTCGTGATGGAGATTATCTTGCAGTGATGGGGACAAATGAGGAACGACAACGATTCGGAGAGTTGGTAAAGTTGACGGAGAGTAATAAGGATATACAGGATTGAAAGGATTGATAAGGATTGAAAATAATCTCGCAGGCAGGGACGCCTACGCTACCCCTCGTCTTCGCAGGCAGGGATTAGGCTTTCCGAGAAT
>CAZCRQ010000020.1:10858-19592 GCA_964501095.1 uncultured bacterium
GGGACGCCTACGCTACCCCTCGTCTTCGCAGGCAGGGATTAGGCTTTCCGAGAATTGCCTCGAATTATCCGGAGTTATTTAGAAATTGTTGTTCGGCTAAACAATTGCAGAATGTTTTACTAGAAATTCACCTTCTGTTGGAAATTCGTGCGCAGGAGCTTGAAATAACCGTGGAATTCCGTGTCATACCCTTCAAAAGTCACCCTGGCGCGTTCCACACCGTTGACTTGAATCGAACCTTCTCCAGTTGCATTTGCACGTAAAGAGACATCCGCCCGAACACTCAATTCGACTTGATTCTCCAAGTCGTTGATTTGAGTTATACCGTCGATGTCGAAATCTCCCATTGGATTTCCGGGGTATGGTGACAAGCGTGAAATGTTCGCTCTCCAGATGTTCAACATTCCTGCGCCACGACTGAAGCCGGTAGTACTAGTACTGAAATAAACTATCTGTACGTCGCCATACATACCCTCACCACTCAGAACGCTTGTATTACGATAATTATCAGCATAATAAAGCACCAATGAGTCACCAGTGGTAAATTGTGGCACATCCGGACTAAGAACGGTATTCAATTGCTCCTTGATATATTCCACTTTCCTGGGATAAACATCTTGAGCAGGCGGCAAACCATAATCAAATCGGAGCAGTTCCCACATCGCATCCTGATTCGTCCGCTGATAGTATTGCTCATACCAGATCTCATATCGTTTGACATAGTGTCTGACATACAAGGTGTCTTGTGTAATCTCTCGCGGAAACACATTTAGAGTAGAATCAAGCGGGATGGAATCGATCACAGTGGATGAAGGATAGAAATTCATCAAATTATAGAACCTTTGGGTTAAAATTCCCTCGATTCCTGCAATAATCAAGGTATCTGGATCGACGACATGACCTGTGTCACTGATTGCTGAGATCGAATCTCTGAGAGTAATCATGGTGGAGAACCTGCTCCACCCTTCCGGTATTGTTTCGTTAAAGGGAATGGCTTGGGGGTTCGCTCCCAGGTTGAGAATGGCGCGATTGATGCCGACACGCCAACGATTCATCATGTTGATCAGAGCGTCCGCATAATCCTGATCACGAGCCATATCTTCAAGGGAGAAGAGTTCATCGGCGTTAAATTCTTTCGTATCTTCGCAACTGCTGAGGAGCATGACTGAACAACCCAGCATCAAACAGCAGCAAATCGGCTTAAAAAAACGATATCGATTCATGTCGACCTCATATATAGTGTGTAGAAACGAAGTATATTGATGAAAATATAGCTTCATGGAATTCGTGAATCAAGCAGAGCCAGCCTGAAGAATCTGTGAGATTGAGATACGGTTTTAATAATGAGACGAACGTTTCAAGTTCTGAACGAACTCAAGCGAGAGGGGATTATCAGCGAGTACGCGATAGGTGGAGCGATAGCGGCATTGTTTTTTACTGAACCTTCCTTTACGCAAGACCTTGATGTATTTGTTAAATTTCCAGAGCCTGAAAAGGGACATTTGATCACGTTGAAGCCGATCTATGACGCCTTGCGAGAGCGTGGATATCGGGAACAACGAGACTTTATTGAGGTGGAAGGGATTCCCGTCCAATTTCTACCAGCTAGCGGTGCATTGCTTGAGGAAGCGCTTAGGGAGGCGTATAACAAGCGATATGAAGATACGCCGACCCGCGTAATGCGTCCGGAACACTTAATCGCGATAGCTCTGCAAACAGGTCGTGCAAAAGACAAGGCGAGAGTGTGCCTGCTAATGGAGCAAGCCAGGATGGATAATGACTATCTGCGCTCAGTCTTGGAACGCTACAAGTTGGAGAAGGAATTTGCCAAATGGACAAGATGAAGTCTGCGCTGGAGAAGATACTTGCCGCTAAGAATAGGCGTCGCAAGCGTCTGGCAGCATTACCGGTTCCCAAGAAAATTGCTATCCTGGTTCAGATGCAGCGTCTAGCGGCGCCGCTGTTGAAAGCGCAAGGACGGGATTCTTATATATGGAAGATTGGAGGGAAGGAGTAAGGTTTATGGACGTTGAAAGAGAAAAACCATGAACGTGGTTGACGTCTTAAAAGAGCGAGGATTCATTGAACAATGCACTGACGAGGAGGGATTGCGCGAGTTTCTGAGTCTCCCGCAAACCGTCTATATCGGTTTCGATCCGACAGCCTCCAGTTTTCACTTGGGATCGTTGATCCCAATCTTTATCTTGGCGCATTTTCAACGATGCGGACATCGACCGATCGCGGTTGTAGGAGGCGCAACGGGATTGATCGGCGATCCTTCCGGACGATTCTCCGAGAGGAACATGCTCGAGGAGCAGGTAATCCAATCTTATCTGGTAAGTTTGAAGGCGCAATTGAGCCATTTTATCGACTTTACCGGTGAAAAGTACCAGCCGGCGGCGATTCTCTGCAACAATGCGGATTGGCATAAGAAGGTAAGCTATCTAGAATGGCTGCGTGACACCGGAAAATTGTTTACAGTCAATTATATGGTAGCGAAGGAAAGTATTCGCCGTCGGTTTGAAGACCGCGATCAGGGAATAAGCTACACTGAATTCAGCTATATGTTGATCCAGGCAAAGGATTTTCATCACTTGTACGAGACTTACGGCTGCCGGGTGCAAGCTGGCGGCAGCGATCAATGGGGAAACATCACGGCGGGGATTGACCTGATTCGACGCAAAGGCGGTGAGCAGGCGTATGGATTGACCTGCCCACTTTTAACCACCGCTTCCGGACAAAAATTCGGTAAAAGTGAAGAAGGAGCAATTTGGCTGGATAAAAAACTGACTAGTATTTGGGATTTTTATCAGTATTTTGTGAGAACCGAGGATCATGATGCGGAACGGTATTTGAAACTCTTTACCTTCCTGAGCCTGGAAGAGATCCAAAAATTGATCCATGACCTGCAGCAAAATCCAGAGTTACGTATAGCTCAGAAACGCTTGGCATTCGAGGTGACCCGAATCGTTCATGGTGAAGAGCAGGCAATGAAGATGCAGCGGGGAGCTGAATCGCTCTACTCCGGAAGATTGGAGGAGCTTGATTCAGACCTGGTTCTTCAAGTATTCTCAGAAGGACCAATTGCTGAAATAAGCCAGAGTGATCTGGAAATTGGAATTCCGATCGTTGAGTTTGCCGCGAGAACCGGATTAGTGAAGAGTAAGGGGGAAGCGAAACGTCAATTGAAAGCCAGTGCGATTTATCTCAATGACAAGAAGGTTGAAGAGGAACGAGTTGTGACTAAGGCGGACATTCTTCCGTCCAGGACAATCATTTTGCGTCATGGTAAGAAGAACTACCTAGTCATTAAAATTCAGGAGTAGGAGTTGGAAAATATAGGTTTCCCGGGAGCACTGACGAGGCATCTCATAAAGGAAACCTTGACACCTTTTTAATGCCATTCTAACTTGCAGTTTTTACGAAAATGCAGGTCATGGTAGGCGAGACAATCGCTGAATCAGTTAGACGATGTAGAGTTGCAATTACATTTTAAGTCGTTTTTCTAGTCATGGCGGCAAGGACCGCTTGGGAGTATTCAATGCGTATTACGGAGATTAACATCAACTTGCGAGATGAAGAGAAACTGAAAGCCTTTGTCAACATCACATTCGATGACGTATTTGTCATTCGGGGACTAAAGGTGATTCAGGGCGGTCAGGGTCTGTTTGTCTGTATGCCTTCCCGTAAACTTCCCGATGGTACATATAAGGATATCGCTCACCCGATCAACAATGATTTCCGCAGTGAGATCGAGGAGAAAATCCTGGCTGTGTACCGTCAGTTACGAGATGAGAACAAAGTCGGCATGTACCGCATTCAGGATCTGTAGAGCTTGGGTAAAAGGTTCTCGTATAATCAAACAAATACAGGTTAAGGGAACCATTGAAATGAAAGTAGCAAGGCGATCAGGGGAGGTGCAGAACCGAATGGGGTGTAGCCAAGCGGAAAGGCAGCGGGTTTTGATCCCGCCATTCGTAGGTTCGAATCCTACCACCCCAGCAGGGGGTGAATTGTGAACCCAGGACTTGAACAACATATCAAGATTATCACTGGGACGGCGCATCCCGCTTTGGCAAAAGCCATTACCGATTATATCGGCATCCCTCTGGGGAAAGCGGATATAACGCGTTTCTCCGATGGTGAGATTTCGATTAAAATCGGGGAAAACATTCGCGGGTGGGACGTCTTCATTATACAGCCGACTCATTCTCCCAGCGACAACTTGATGGAGCTGTTGATTCTCCTCGATGCCTGCCGACGGGCATCGGCAAGACGTATCACCGCGGTAATTCCCTACTTCGGGTATGCCCGGCAAGACCGTAAGGATGAATCACGGGTTCCAATTACGGCGAAACTTGTCGCCAATTTGATCACGGCGGCGGGAGCGCATAGAATCCTGACCATGGATTTGCACAGCGCCCAGATTCAAGGATTTTTCGATATCCCCCTCGACCACATGTATGGATCAAGCGTTTTTATTCCATATTTCAAACAGCAGGGATTTGAAAATCTGGTCGTGGTTTCACCCGATGTAGGTGGGATCAAGCAAGCCAGGGCGTATGGAAAGCATCTCGATGCCGACCTGGCGATTGTCGATAAACGTCGCATGAAACCCAGTGTTGCGGTAGCTATGCATGTACTTGGAGATGTTTCCGGGAAGAATGCTTTACTGGTGGATGATCTGGTGGATACCGCCGGTACGCTGTGTGAAGCGGCGCGCGCCCTGCAGGATAATGGGACGAAACATATTTACGCCGCTGCCGTACATCCGATGCTGAGCGGAAATTCTCTTGAAAAACTAAGTCAAAGTCCAGTGGAAAAATTATTCGTCCTAGACACTATCCCTGCCAGGGAGGGGATGGAAAAATATCCCTGGCTGATTCGTCTTAAGGTCGCTGAAATCTTCGCTGAAGCCATTCTACGAATCTACGGTGAAGAATCTATCAGCAGCTTGTTTGTATGAGGAAAATTGTGTCGAATGCAATTGTAGAAATGCCGGCGAATCTTCGCGAGAAAACGGGAAAAAGCGCGGCGAAACAGGCACGGCGTCAAGGGCTGATTCCCGGCGTCTTTTATCAGGGAAATGACGAACCGGTCCATCTCTCTTTCAAGTTGAAAGATGTGCAGAATTTAATTGTCAAGCATCCTCCAACCCTTACTCTCGTTTGGAGTGAGAATGAAGATGGGAAGCATGAATGCGTCATACGCGAGGTGCAATATCATCCGGTTACCCAACTTCCTGTTCATCTTGATTTCATGGGAATCACTAGCGGGGTAAAAATTGAAGCGACAGTTCGCATCAGGCTGGTTGGAACCCCGGAAGGGGTGCGCACTTCCGGGGGCATCCTGCAGCAGTTGATGAATGAAGTGGATATCTGGTGTCTCCCGAAAGATATTCCTGACGTCCTGAAAATTGACGTTTCTCCCCTTAAAGTGGGTGAATCCATTCATCTTTCAGCCATTCAAATGGAAGGCATTGAATGGATCACGCCGGGGGATCGAACTGTGGCGAATGTCGTCGCCCCAACCATCGTTCGGGCTGCCGCCAAAGCCGCTGAGGAAGCGGAAGAAGAGGGCGAAAAAACTGTTGAGGAAACAAAAGAAGGCGGTGAGGAATAACCTCAAGCCCAAAGCCCAAATGCTATAAATGGAAAAGCACATCCGTCTTGTGGTGGGACTTGGGAATCCCGGTTCCCAATATAACCACACCTGGCACAATCTCGGCTTTCTGGTTCTTCGACACTTGGCGGATCAGTTGAAAATCGGACTGAAACATCAAAAAAAGCTGCTTTCCGGACGAGGATCATTCGCCGGTGTGGATATAGTACTCGCTCTTCCGCAGAGCTTCATGAATCTTAGTGGAATTCCTGTTTCCCGACTCGTGAGAAAACTCTCGCTTCAGGATGACCAGATCCTGGTCGTTCATGACGATCACGATCTGCCGCGAGGTGTTCTAAGGTTGCGTTCTTCCGGTGGGGATGGCGGACACCTCGGGATGCGTTCCATTCTCCAGGAGATCGGGGGACACACTATCCCCCGTTTACGTATCGGCATTCGCGAGGAAATCGCCAATCCTGAAGTTGGAGGGTATGACGATCTTGCGGATAGAGTGTTGACTCTATTGACGCCTTGTGAAGAAAAGCACGTGGATCGTATCGTGGAAGCTGCAGGAGAGGTTGTCCTCGACTGGCTCCAATTCGGCATTCTGACTGCGATGAATAGACATAACAATCGAAGAATTACTTCACCTCGTTCAGAATGACTTAATAGATAAATTCGTTAAAACATCTCATTCTCATCATATTGCATTTTCATTGATTAAATCCCCAAAACCGCTTTGGGAGACGCTGGAGTACAGCTAAAAGGGAGAACATCAAACATGAACGAATATCTCATCTATTTACCATTGTTAGGAGTTACAGGTTTATTGTTTGCCTGGTGGAAAACCGGGTGGATCAAACGTCAGGATCCTGGAAACGATTACATGCAAGAGATCGCCAGCCATATTCATGAAGGGGCGATGGCATTTCTATCGCGCGAGTATCGAGTTCTTGCGATCTTTGTAGTGGTTGTCGCCATATTATTGGGAGTTTCAAACTATGGCAGCGAAAAATCATCAGCGTTGATTGCACTCTCATTCGCTGTGGGAGCTTCCTGCAGCGCACTTTCCGGTTTACTCGGTATGCGAGTAGCGACGATGGCTAATGTGCGAACAGCGAATGCCGGACGCAAGAATTTGAATGATGCTCTTGTGGTCGCCTTCTCCGGGGGTACGGTCATGGGGATGAATGTCGTCGGATTGGGAGTCCTCGGTTTGGGATTACTGATGATATTGTATGTCACGACCGGTTTTGATGGAATGGGTTTAGGCAGTGCCGCTTCCCTGGAGAAGACATTGCAGGTATTGACCGGTTTCTCCTTTGGCGCTTCTTCGATTGCCTTGTTTGCCCGTGTTGGCGGCGGCATCTACACTAAAGCGGCGGATGTCGGCGCTGACCTGGTGGGGAAAGTGGAAGCCGGCATTCCCGAGGATGATCCACGCAATCCAGCCACCATTGCCGACAATGTCGGTGATAATGTCGGTGATGTTGCCGGTATGGGCGCCGATCTGTTCGAAAGTTTTGTCGGTTCCATCGTCGGGTCAATGATAATCGGCGCGTCCTGGTGGATTTATGCGGAACAAACCAGCCCAGGCACCACCCTCGGCCTTGTCTTCCTTCCCCTTATTATTGCCGTTATGGGAATCATTGTCAGCATCATCGGCACCTTCTTCGTTCGCACCAAAGAAGGCGGCAATCCTCAAGCGGCTTTAAATACCGGTACCTTTGGAGCCGCGATCATTATGACCATTCTTAGTTATTTTATCATCAAATGGCTGGTTCCCAAACCCATTGTGATTGCTAATCCGCTAGTGGAGAACTCGATTCTCTCGATCAACGCTTTTGGCATCTTCCTCGCGACTATAATCGGACTCGCCGCTGGTGTGGCGATTGGCATGTTGACCGAGTATTATACTGCGATAAATCGTAATCCGGTCCGTAAAATTGCCAACCAGTCGCTTACCGGACCGGCAACCAATATCATCGCCGGCTTGGCTAACGGGATGACTTCCACCGCATATCCACTGATCGTACTTGCGGTGGCGATCATTCTGGCTTATTTGAATGCCAACCTTTACGGCATCGCCATCGCCGCCTTGGGCATGCTTTCTACTACCGGCATTCAATTGGCGGTTGATGCGTATGGACCGGTGGCGGATAACGCCGGTGGCATCGCGGAAATGGCGGAACTGCCGCCGGAAGTTCGAGGACGTACTGACAAACTGGATGCTGTGGGAAATACCACTGCGGCAATTGGTAAAGGATTCGCCATCGGTTCTGCTGCCTTGACCGCATTGGCTCTGTTCAGTGCCTTTATTACAGTAGTCAAAGCGAAATCCGGATCGTTCACAATCGATATTCTGAATCCGAATGTCATGGGCGGGATGTTTGTCGGCGGGATGCTTCCTTTCCTTTTCTGCTCCTTTGCCTTGCGTGCAGTTGGGCAGGCTGCGAAAAACATGATCGAGGAAGTACGACGTCAGTTCAAGGAAATTCCTGAATTGAATGCCGCCCTGGCTATCATGAAGGTGCGAAAACCGAATCAATGGACAGAAGAGGATCATAAAGTTATCGACGCTTCCCGAGGAAAAGCCCAATATGCTAAGTGTGTCGATATTTCCGCTGCTGCCGCCATCAAACAGATGATCGCTCCGGGATTATTGGCGGTGTTGGTTCCGCCGATTGTCGGATTCCTTTTTGGCGCTCAGGTGCTCGGGGGTCTACTTGCCGGTGTCACTGTGTCTGGGGTTCTTCTGGCGATCTTCATGGCGAATACCGGCGGCGCCTGGGATAATGCCAAGAAGCACATTGAAAGCGGAGCGCACGGCGGGAAAGGCTCCGACGCCCATAAAGCCGCCGTTGTCGGGGATACTGTCGGCGATCCCTTTAAAGATACTGCCGGACCCTCCTTGAATATCTTGATCAAGTTGATGTCCGTGGTTTCATTGGTTACTGCTCCCTTGCTTAATGTGCATGGAATTTTGCTCTAGGGCGAAAGGGAAAAGGCGAAAGGGAAAAGGCGAAAGGGAAAATACGATAGTAGCATGGGCGTCCCGCCCATTAAAGGTGAAAGGGCAAATACGATAGTAGCATGGGCGTCCCGCCCATTAAAGGTGAAAGGGCAAATACGA
>CAZCRQ010000021.1:0-19589 GCA_964501095.1 uncultured bacterium
AAGAGACAGGTATATATTCATTGTGTTTCTATACCTTCGCGGTATGCATTACTGTTAATCAATTGTATAAATGCCTCGTGGTTTGACTCGCTTAGTCGCAACGTTGAAGCATCGATGACTGACACAATGCCACCTCTTCGTTGTACTATTTTCCAGTATTTTGAATCAATATTATTAATGATGTATGGATGGTGGCTGGTTATAATGAATTGCAAGTTTCGCTGTTGATGTAGAATGTCCTCTGTTATAACGTCTATGCAATTGACACCAAGGCTGTTTTCGAATTCATCGATAAGGATTACAGTTCCTTCTGAACATAGATACAGTTCGGCGATGCGAATGATGGTCCGTAGCATTCCGGACGATATTTTTTCTTGTTCAATCCATTTATTAACACCATATTCTCGAATCTGGATAATTAAAAAGTAAGATTCATTTTCTTCTTCACTTGGCTCAATTTTTAAATCTTCAACATGTGGAAAAATATCAAGAAATCGAGTTTTAATTTTACCAAATATCTGTTTGTCAAACTTATAAATTAAAGAGAGTTTTAATTGTATATCAAGTTTACTATCCCTTATTTTTTCAAAGCTATTATATCTATCAGCAAGTTGCTCTAACCTTAAAATTAAAGTTCCATCTGGATATTCAATAAGCGAGCGATCACCGTGTATAATTTGGTGAAAAGCATCACTTGCAGGTTTTATACTATCGTCTCGATTCAAAAGACTTAAAACGCTGTTGTTGGGAGAGAGTTTTGGAGTTTCCGAACCATTCAGTATAATGCTGTTAGTGGTTCGTTTAATGATTTCCTGTCCGTTCCTAAAAAGTGATTCAGTCAAAATCTTTGGTTCTTCAGATGTGGTTGCCTTTTCTTCTTCTTCCGGCTCCCAATAATCAATAAAGAGATCAAGAGTCTCAAACTCACCATTCCACCGATATCGATATCCCTCCTCTGTAGTAAATACTATTTCCCAACATATACCATTACGCGGTTTTCCCTCGGCTATACTTTTGACGTTCAGCAACGCTTGCAAAATTTTCGTTTTTCCAACACCGGAGACACCGACAAGCAGGTTCAGGTCTGAAAATGTCAGTTTTTCAAGTTTCCAATCATGAGCCTTATCATGATATTCAAAAGTTTCAATCCTCATTAGTTATTCTCCATTATCCGGATAATCGATATTATTACAATATACGGAGATTGCATTACAACAACCTACTTTTCCTCATTATCCAATTCTCGTAATTTTCTAAGAATCCCGAGTGGGCTTTCACCAATCGCCACCTGCATGATCTTTTCCATACGTTTTTCATCCGCTTCGAATTTCTTTTGCAAGCGGATTTGGTAAGCATCCTTGAGAATTTCGATAAGGTGCTCGAGTTCATAAGGCTTTGGGAGGTAACCGAAGGCGCCCAGCTTGGTGCACTCGACCGCGCTGTCCAGGGAACCGTGACCGGTGAGGATAATCACTTCAAGAAATTTGTGCTCTTTCTTTAGCAGTTCAAGCACCTGTTTGCCATTCATACCCGGCATTTTCAGATCAAGCAAGGCAAGGTCGAATTTTTGGGTTTGCGCAATTGCAATCGCCTCCTCGCCATTGGTGGCTTTGGTAACCAGGAAGCCACGTATTTCCAAACGCTTGGCGATCGCTTCGAGAAACTGTACTTCGTCATCCACGATCAGAAGTTGTATAGATTCCACCATGATTTTATCTCCAATTAAAATTGTGTAAAATATTAGTTGTATGTCATTCCCGCTTTCCAGTCTGTCCGAGAATATCAGGCTTGTTAGAATCACAACGCCGGGAAGCCGATCCATTTCCAATAGCCGAGGAAGGTCCAGAACCACAAAACAGCGAAGGAGATAGCGAGAATCACTACTCCATGTTTGAGAAAATCACCAAGTGTAATAAGTTGTTCGCCGGTGATCGGATCTTTTGCCATGGCATAGGTGAGGGCGTTCGATGGCGTCCCGATGATCAAGGTATGCGCGAAGGAAGAAGCGTAAGCTGTGGCGAAACCTATCATCCAGGGGTGAATGTTGGCGATGGTCGCCATGGGGACGGTAATTGGTCCGATGGCAGCAACCGTGGCGCCGTCGCTCATAAAGTTAGTTGTAATGCCGGTGAAGATACTTGCCGCCACTGCCAACCACTCTCCTTGCATCATAAAATCTGGTAGTATGCCGATAAAGCTATCGGCGAGGAAGAGCGCTCCACCGGTCACCGCCAGCCCCTTGCCGATGGCGCTGGCGCCCGCATATAAGAACACCACCTCCCAATGGATACTCGCAATATCCCGCCATTTCAAGATACGGAAGAGGTTCAATACCACCAAGCCAAGAATGACCGGTCCACCCATCCCCAGCGATTCGCTGGCGAGTATCCACATCAGGATGACACCGACGAGAACAATTGCAGTGATATACTCATCACGGTTCATCGGTCCGATTTTTTCCGCAGCTTGCTTTACCAAGGAAGTGACATTGAGTTTACGCACTTGGATTTTACGTCGAAATGCCAGCAGCAGGTAGAGTCCGACACAGAAGGACATCACCGGAACAAACGGTATTCCGTACTTCACCCACTCTCCGAAGGTCGGCGCAACACCATAGTCCCCGAGGATGGCAACCATGATGGCATTACGTCCTCCCGCGGCGGGAGAACCGGGACCGCCGGAGTTTGCCGCATAGCAAATCGCTAAGGCAAACATCACCATCAAGGAGCGGTCTTTCTTGATCCCAATCGCCCGGGTGGAGCTGGAATAAACCATGACAAAAAGGGGCATGGTAAATGCCACCAGCGCATGTTCGGAGACGAATGAACAGGTGATGGAGAGCAGGGGGAGAAAAACAAGCATCAGCAGTGTGATATTCCGCGCCGGCGCCAGGAGAAGCAGTCCGATGCGACGGTCAAGCCCAGTCTTGGTAATCGCTTTGGAAAGTGCCAGGACACCGAAAATAAAGATTACGGCATCTTTGGCATAAGCCTGGGCGATACCGTCCGGCTGCAGCACCCCGAAGAAATACATCGCCACCCCGACAAGCAAAGCCGTCACCCCCACCGGCACCGCTCCAGATGCCCAGAAGAGTGCGCCCATCACAATGATTCCAAGCATCACATTCGCCCTAAGCGCCGTCTCTTCCGGCGTCAGTTCACGCTTCTTCTTTTCTCCATTTTCATCTTTAATTGTTTTCGACAAACCGTTCTTCTGGCTGTAAAAATGGGCGATAGTCTCCCCAACTTTCATCTTGCGATATTCCGCATACCCAGCATTCACATCCGGTAGCGTAAGCGTCCCCGCCGGCGACTCCGGCGAAACCTGTTCGGTCTTTGGCGCGCTGACAAGCTGTAATAACCGTTTCGCCGGCGGGATCGCAATGAACAAGGCGAATATCAGGAAACCGATAAAAATGAAGAGCGGACGGGAATTATGGGAGCCAATCAGCCACTTCCAGAGCGAACCCTTTTCCACCTGCGGTACTTCATAACGGGCGCTGGCATAGACTTTCTCCTGACGAGCTTCTTCTATCGCCTCGACAAGTTTGTCAAATTCAATGGGTTTCTGCAGATAGCTGAAGGCGTCCATCTTGCCCATTTCTGTTGCTGAAACCAGACTGCCATGCCCAGTAAGCACAACAACTTGAATTTCCGGACGAAATTCCTTCATTGCCTTGAGTGTTTGTTCTCCATCCATCCCCGGCATTTTCCGGTCGAGCACCACAACGTCGATGTCCCTGTCGTTTCGGACTATTTTGACGGCATCCTCGCCGTTGTTCACGTCCAGGGTTTCATAACCGTGCAGGTTCAAACGTTTCGCAAGTGGGGTGCGAAACTGATCCTCATCATCCACCAGCAATACTTTCGGCATTGACATCCTCATCAGTTCTTGGATTCATCACCGCATTTCATAAAGCCGGCAATCTCATCGAATAAGTCCGAAATACGCAGAATTCCGACGATTTCCCTGTTCCTGGTGACTAACAGCGAAAGCGTCTGTTTATCGACAAACATTTTAATTGCCTCTAGGATCGGCGCATTCTCGTCAATCTGCAAAGTAAAAGTATCCATAATATCCCTGACTTTTGCATTGCTGACCCGTTCACAATATAAGTTCAGATTTTCCTGGAGCACATTGAGTCGTGATCGTGAAATTTCCAGCATATCGTCGCTAACCCCGGCGCGGTGCAGCCGGGGGTCGGCAAAAAGCCTGTCCTCCTTCAGGAGAAGGGCGCGAAGGACAGCATAGTGCCCCAGTTTACCGACAATGCGTCCCTGTTTATCCCTGACGAGAACCGCACGGTGCAGGTATTTCCCCGCCGGAAGCTTCTTCTGGGATTGCTCCAATGACCGCAAGGCTTCCACTACCGTCGCCTCCTGATCGACCAGGGCGTACTCCGACAGCGGAAGCATCAATTCTTTGACTTGTTCTTTTAATTTCATGGATTATTTCCTTATATAGGGCAAAGAGCAAAGCGAAAATGACTATTCCCAGTATTCAGGATGACACAATCGGCAGCTCCACTGCGAACATACTGCCTTTCCCAGGCTTGCTATCTACATAAATCTGACCACCTAAGTTCTTGATAATACTGAAACTTACCGATAAGCCTAGACCGGTTCCTTTACCCACCTCTTTGGTCGAATAGAAAGGCATGAAGATTTTTTCTAGTACTTCCGGAGACATTCCGCAGCCGGTATCACTCACCGATACCGTAATTTTATCGATAGTATGGCTGATATGCAAGGTCAGCGTCCCCTCGCCCTCCATTGCATCAAACGCGTTTTTTACCAGGTTCAAAAAGACCTGCTCGAGCTGGTTGCGGTCGGTGAAGATCTCCGGCATGTCAGGGCTATAATCTTTGATTACCTTGATGTTGGATAATTCAAATTCCCGTCCGAGGAAACCATCGACAACAGTGTCCACAATCTCCTGGATATTATGCCGACCCAACTTGACATCTGTCTGTCGGACAAAACCCAGCAGTTTGCGGGTAATATCCCGGCAGCGGAAGGCAGCGTCATGGACAATCTGGAGGTGGGGCAAAAGTTCCTCACGGGTCAAACCCTGGGAAAATTCCGGATCGGTCAAGTCTTTGACTAGTCCGACTTCCTCAGCGATGATGGCGAGAGGATTGTTGATCTCATGGGCGATGCCCGCGGCAAGTTCACCGACCGACGCCAATTTCGAGGCTTGCACCAGTTGACCGGACAGCTCGGCTTCGGTTTGATCGGCTTCCCGTTGGTGACGGACAACTGTACGTGAACGGTGAAAAATGACAATAAATTCCAACACGAAGAAAATTCCGGTGTACATCAGAATACTGCCCTGAATGCTGGTAAAAAATCCTTTGCCGGAGGCGCCGTTCACATCCTGGACAATCAACACCCAGGGAGCTGCGCGCAGCCAGGCGTGAGCATAAGTCACCCGTGTCCCCTCGATGACTACCTTCTGCGTTCCCAGCCAGGGTTCCCGCGGAGGGCGAAATTGCGACTGCTCCATCACCGAGCCGAATCCCGTATGCGTCACCTGGTAGAGACCAGCCTGGTTGACCACGGAGATGTTAACATCATGCGAGGCTTCAGTTCCCCTGATGTGTTCATGCAGCTTTTCCGGGGAGATCACCGCCCGGATAACGACATATCTTCCATCAATCCAACGGCTGACTGCAATGGTAAAGTGTGGTTCGCCGCGAAATCCCAAATAGATGTCGGTGATGATATAGTTTTCTTCCTGCGTTTTCAGACGTTTGAACCACTCTTCAGCGCTGTAGTTCAGCGATTCCAAGGCGGGATAAGGTCCGGCATAGGAGAGCAGAATTCCCTCGCTGTTGAAGAAGCCGAGGTCGACAAAAGCGTCGCTTGTATTTCGCAGCGACTCCAGGTAACGGTTCATCTGTTCGTTGCTTGGCGGAATCGGCAGCTTCGGATCATCGATTAGGTTCGAGAGGTTGACTAAACGTTCGCGCAGGAACAGATCCAAGGTTCGCGCCTGGTTCTCGGCGATGGAACGAAGGTGCAGCAGACGACTCTCGACCAGGAGATGATGATACTGGTATTGAAAGAATGCGACTAACAAGACAAACGGGGCGAGATAGAGTAAGACCAACCGTAACAGAGTATGCCGTTGCAACACTCGGTAGTAATCTTCACCCCGCGTGACTTGTTGAGCTGGATTATTTTGACTCTTGGATGCTTTGGGCATAGTAGACCGATGAATGAGTATGATAAAACTTTCACAAAATTCATGAACAAAAAAGCGAGTTTCTCACCGCGTTTTATGCGCCCTTAACATGAACTTTCGTGATTCACATCATACCGTTTCTGTCGTAGAAAAATATACGACCTGGCTGTAATTACAACAACGCACTTCCTCTGAACTACAGAGCCGGCTTGATGCCATACTCAATAAACCTTCATTCATTTTGCTCAGCAGGATCAAAATAATATTCGCCCTTAGGGTGAAGATGGGGAAGCAGGAAAAACCCGATGAAGCGGCGATCGCTGTGCCTCCCGGTTTCACGATTCGCGAGATGCTTGAGGATATTGGAATGTCTCAACAAAATTTGGCACTTCGAATGGGACGTCCACCTTAAATGATCAATAAGATCATTCAGGGTAAAAAGGTAATTATGACAATCTCCAGTATCAATCTCTATTCAAGAAAGTTAATTGGATTTAAGATTGATAACCATGAAGACACGAAGACACAATAATTCGTACGTGTTTATCCTTTATATTTTGTTTATTTGTGTCTTCGTGCCTTTATGGATAATACCAAACTATTCCTTCAAGGCGACAAAACGGGATTGTTCCTTACCCTGCGGATGGAACATTACCAGCACCGCTTTTTGATAATCTTTCAGGTCTCGGGTAACCTTTTGCCAATCGCTAAGAGAACTGATTTTATCGCTACCGATTTTGACGATGACATCACCGGCGGAAATTTTTCCTTCCGCTGGGCTGTCTTTACCAACATTAATCACCAATACTCCTTCATCCACTTCGAGATTCATCTGACGTGCCTGCGGACTTTGCAGTGAAGTTACGGTGAGCCCCATCCAGGTGGAATCTTCGCTTTTTTGCTGATTAGCGGCGGCGACGTAATCGAGACGATCCGCTAGGGTAAAAATCAGTTTCTTCTCTTTATACTCGCGCAGCACAGTGAGTTCCAATTCGCTTCCAGGGGCGTGTTTGGCGACGCGGAAACGGAAATCAGTTACATCACTGACCGGTTCATTATCAACCTCCACGATGACATCTCCCGGTTCCAGACCGCCTTCCTCCGCGGGAGTTTTCGGCTCGACAGTTTCCACGAAGACCCCCTTCTGCTTATCATCCAGCTTGAGCGCTTCCTTGAGGGTCGGAGTCAATTCAGATGGCAGCAATCCAAGGTAACCGCGACTCACACTTCCCTTCTCTCGCAACTGATGAACCACCTCTTTCGCCATGTTGATCGGAATGGCAAAACCGATATTTTGACCGGAAGTGTTGATTGCCGTGTTTATGCCGATCACTTCTCCCCGGATATTGGCGAGTGGTCCCCCACTGTTGCCGAAATTGATGGAAGCATCGGTCTGGATGAAATCCTGGAATGCAGGACCGCGTCCGGCGATATTCAGGTTGCTGCGCCCTTTGGCGCTGATCACGCCGACGGTCAGAGTCCAATCCAAGCCAAGCGGATTGCCCATCGCAATTGCCCAATCGCCAATCTTGATTTCATCTGAGTCCCCAAGGATGGCGACATGTTTTTCATCGACATCATCGATGTCCAGCAAGGCAAGGTCGGTTTCTGGGTCGGTACCAACGATCTTCGCCGTGCATTCGGAGCCATCTTCCAGTTTCACAGTCACCACAGTTGCATCTTCCACCATGTGGTTGTTGGTTAAAACCAGTCCGGTTTTGTCGATGATCAATCCAGTGCCGCTGGCAGGATAAGTGCGACGGCGTGGTTCCGATTCCTGACGTGGAAGGTTGAAGAAATCACGAAATGGCTCCAACTCCCGAATAAAAGGATAGGAAGAGACCATTTGCTCTTTTTCCACATTGATAAAGACAACAGCCGGTTTTAATCGTTCGCCCACAGCGACAAATGGGCTCTCATAATTCTCCCCGACCAAAGGATAACGGTTCTGAATCTGAATTTCTTGTCCCTTGCCAGAGGCAGCGGCTGCTTCATTGATGACGCTTTTCGATAGTAACCATGATCCCTGGAATAAAAGTCCAAGCAAGATAAGAATCATAGGAACCACTAAAAACAGAAATCTCATTGATTTTGAGGTTTTCATTATCTACTCCAGTTTGATTTATACAATTAGTGTGCTGTCAACCGCCTTCGGCAAATAGAAAAACAAAGAACCGGGCATCAACCAAAGACCGCTGACACCGCCTCTTGTGACATTTTACCGCAATACTTCCCGGCATTTCTAGTCTTCTTACTCATGAATGGAGAACAAGTTGCCGGAGAGTTTCAGCCCTGCGAGGCAGTCTGCCGAATGGGAGGGTGGAGGTAAAAGAAATTGTTGCGTCTCCTCTAGGCATGATTTAATATATTCTAATTCAGTTGTTTAAGGTGACAAAACCACAGGTTCAAATGAAAATTCTGATTATCACTCCAGAGCCTGCCACGCCCCTCAAACCCAGGGTTTTTCGTTTTGCCCAGATACTGGCGTCTCACCACGAAGTTACGGTCGCTTCGATTGAGGAGATTCCCGGTCGGACTGTATCCTCGCCAATAAAAACATTCGCGCAGAAAATTCTCCAGGAAAAATCGATTAAATCGGTCATTTTAAAGGTGGACTGGTATTCTTCCTATCGTTGGATCCCCAAAAATCTGCTCTCCGGTTTTCCGGCGCGAGTCGCCCTATACAACGCTGATTCCTTGAAATCTCAAGCAGCTAAATTAATCGAGCGGCTTGCGCCAGATATTGTCCACATCGATCGTGCACGGACATTTCCCTTGCTTGAAAATCATCCGATTCCGAAAATCGTGGATTTTACCGATCCAGTGGGCTGGTTGACGAACCGAATCGCTTTGGAATCTCATGGGCTCAAAGCGAGATTATTAGCGTTGGAAGCTGGACGCATCTGGCAATACGAGTCAAGGCTACTGCTCAGCGGAGTGCAGGGAATTTGCGCTTCGGAGCTGGCAGTGCGTGTGTTTAAACGTCGCCTCGGAGACGAAATCGCCATGCAGATGGTTCCGGTGCCGATGCAACCGAAACTGACCGATCCCAAACCGATTCATCTCAATACCGGTCATCCACGCCTCTGTTTCTCCGGGAATCTGAATTATCCGCCCAATGTTTACGGGATCAACGATTTTGTGATGAAACACTGGCGTGCGATCCGTAACGCGATTCCCACTGCTTCCCTCATGATTGTCGGCAGCCGACCGACACGATCCGTACTGGCGCTTCAAGAATTTGAAGGAATTACCCTGTATTGCAATGTGCCCGATGTCCGCTCGTATCATTTCGCCAGCGACATCTCAATCGCTCCGCTTCAGACCTGCGCCGGATTCTCAAACAAGATTGTCGATGCCGCAACCGATGCACGACTGCCGGTCATCGCTTCACCCATGACAGTGATCGGACTGCCGCGCTCCATCGCCAAGCAGGTGCTCATCGCCAAAACCACTGATGATTGGATTTATTGTATACAAAAACTGAGGGAAGATACAGCATTTCGGGAAACTTATCGAAATCGTCTGCTCAAAACGATTCAGATGGAATTAAATGAAGATAATATTCGACACATTTTGGAAGATATATACCGGGAAAGAATTGCTCGCCCGAGTAGCGAGTAGCCTGGACGTGCCATCGTCCAGGATTGTTTATTCCCGTAGTTTATTCCCGGAGGGTGGCACCTCCGGGCTACCAGCGAGTAGCCTGGACGTGCCATCGTCCAGGATTGTTTATTCCCGTAGTTTATTCCCGGAGGGTGGCACCTCCGGGCTACCTGGCTCGGACAGTCTGGATCCTTGGCTATCCCAATTACCTAACTTGGTCAACCATTGCGGTGAGTCCTTGATCTTTGAGATAGTTATCCCATAGTCTCTCAAACACCTTGGACATGTTGACGTTGGTGCCGGTGATGCGATAGAGGAAATGTCCCTTGCGATCCATCACCAGCACCGTCGGGAAACTTGCAACTTCGTAGTGTTCCTGCACTTCCTCGGTTGCATGTTCTTGAATAGTGAAATCGAGATTCTCGTTAACAATCTTATATTTGAGGTCTGGCGTCTGCATGGAAAAGACAACATATTTGTGCGGTATCAGACGGTCGGTCAGGGTTTTTTTCAGACGATTTACTGCTTCCAGTTGCAGATCGTTTAGAGAATTATCGAGAAACACCAGAACGAATCCATTGCCGCCCATTAATTCCTTGATTGTAAGGGATTCGAAATCGCGAGCTTGCCCGGATTCTCTCTGACTCTCGATCCCGGCGACTTCCTCCTCGAGATTCAGGTGATAAAATTCTTTGAAATAATTGTCATAGTATGCCGGAGCCCAACCGAGGGAATCGTAACAAAGGCGTACTAATTTTTTCGAGGTCAGATTTTCGCTTCTGAAATAAGAGGACATGAAAGCGCCTATCGCCGGTTGATATTCATGTTGGAGCAGCATCAATTCGCCGATGAACTGGTAATCGTCGGGTTGCAGGTCTCGCACTATTGCCTGAAACATTGCCGCCCGAGCCGCTTCGAAATTATAATGATCACGATAGAGATAGGCGATGTTTCGGCGAATCCGGGCTATGTTTCGCGTTGTTTCCTCATCCCAGCCAATATCCATTACTTCCGGTGGAGGCTGTATCCTCGAGCGATCATAGCGAAATTCCAGATCATAGAGAAGGTTGACTGCGGTTTTGACATCGTCCCCTTCTTTAGAGATCATACGGGCAATGTCGAGAAGCAGCTCGATGTTCACACATTGGGCTTTATCCAACAGCTTTAGCAGTGATTTCAATCCCGCAACATCCTTTTCTTCCAGGTAGAGACGAGCCAACTCTTCGAGTGAAGATACTCCAAGAATTTTACCCTTGTCCTTTTTAACCAGTTTTTCTAATTCTTCAGTCTTTTCAGGGCTGTCCGGCATCTTCTCGATCGCTATCTTCTTTTCCTCCTTCGGATGAACATAGTACCGTCGGGCATTGGCGGCGCTTGTCAGGAAACAAAAAGAAAGAAAGAATACCAAGATCGATCCGATATGTCTTTTTATCACCAACATCTTTTGTCCCGATTGTTATCCTTCGTTCTTACCTACAGCTAAAACGACCAGTAGTCTGTGTCAGATGATTTGACGGCATTGTTTCCAACGTAGCACGGGCGTCTCGCCCGCGTTATGTCAGATGATTTGACGGCATTGTTTCCAACGTAGCACGGGCGTCTCGCTCGTGTTGTCTCGCCCGCGTCGTCTCACCCGTGTCATGGGCGAGACGCCCATGCTACTTATGGTAGACTTTAACCGCATTATTATCGTTAAATCTACTAGATCCCCGCCAGTCATGCAAGGGAAACAGTGGGATTTCATAATTTTTATGTTCCGCAGGGTTTTGCGCGGTCGTCTTTTACCACATGCAACCCGGCGAAACATTTAAGCCGCCAGAAGATTTCTCTTATTTCAACAGCATGATTTTCTGCGTATTCACCTGCCCGTTGAACTGTACCTAGAGGAAGTAAACGCCGCTGACCAAATCGCCGAAACTACCGTTATCGTGTTGAGTATCGAAGACAAAACGGTGATGCCCCGCCTGGAACTGTTGCGATGCCTGGCACACCCTCTGTCCGAGCACATTGAAGATAGTAAAGGTTACTTCCCCACTGGCAGGCAGGGCGAAGGGCACGGTCACTGTCGGATTGAACGGATTCGGATATGCCGGGTTTACAGTGAACTCGGTCGGCAGATCAGCTAATCCGAAAGTTACCGTGGCATAAGGCTCATTGCCGAACAACAACGGCTCGGATGAGATCGGTTCGAGTGGCAGCACCGTTCCCTCGGAGCTTCTCACCACCAACTGAATCGGATGACCGGGTGTGAATCCCTCAACTTGGTATTTCTCAGAGCCACCCCAGGCAATCACCGCATTGTATTCCCGCGAACGGTCGATTTTACACTTGCCGACCAATAAATTCTCATCCAACATTTCAATGATCGCCGGATTCAAAGCTCGCGCTTCCTCGGTCAACCTTACCAGGATGGCGTAAGGCAGTCCGGTCGGAGGTGGAGCGTCTTCTATGGTGGAAGGTTCAACCCCTCCTTCACTTCCAGCTCTTGTTAGTGCCAGGTGACCAGGATTATAGTTGAAATCCCGTGGTTCGCTGACGAATGTCATGTACCCAACCCCTGGGTGCATATTACCGATGGTATTGATAAACGGAGGAATCCAGAGCAGACCTGCATCGGTTTGAATGATAACGATGACATTAGCGATTTCGGATAAGGCGGTCGTGATTGGAACATCGAAATTGAATGGATAACCAAGCCAATTCCAGGTTCGACTGTTGAGATGATAGGTTGTATTCGGATCGATCATCTCCCCGGTGATGGTAAACTGTGAGAGGGTGCTGCAGAACAACTGATAGCCCTGCGTGACATTGATATTGCCGATGGTGTTGATATGGGGTGGGATGTAAATTCCGCCGTTATTCTGATAGACGATGACCAAGTTGGCGACGTTAGCGAAAACTTGTGCGGCATTGAGATTTTCCGGCACCAGATAAGTAGAGATCAGTTTGAAATAACGTGGCGGGATGTCGATAACCAACTGGGGTGGAGCCTCCTGAGTCGCCAGCGAGATATGAGAATAACCAAGATAACCGAAAGTGCCGTCTCCACGATGATAAGTCGCAAAGGCGTCGACAATTTCCTGAGTGGCGGAATTCCAGAACTTGAAGGACATCTCATGCCCAAAAACAAATCCGGGCAAGCCGGCGTTCTCCTCCCCCTGCCAGGCGATCAGACTCATGGGAAATTCACCGGTGACGCTGACGGCGCCAACACAGAGGTCTCCATCGAACACGGCGATTCCGGATGCTTCCGGAATCGGCTCATTATCGATAGTCGCCTCCGAGATGATAATCGGGTATGGCAAACCTGTATCTTCAACCGGATTGAAAATCCCACGCGCTCCGACAATGAAAGTCGCCCAAACCACCTGCGGTTCTGTCGCTGGATGATCGCCGATGATATGGATCATCGCTTCGTAAACACCTTCCGGGAGACCGCTCTCTCCGGCATCGGCAATCAAATCGATATCCTCCATCCCATTAACTTCGATAACGCCGTGGTTCGGATCCGCCATGAGCCAATGTCCGGGACCAAATTCACTCGTGCTGAACTGGATGACAAGGTTATTACGGGGATAATCTGCTGGATCTCGGTTGAAAGACGCCTGGAGACCTATAGTCCCATCGGCGTTCTCGATCCCTATGGTCTCTCCATTGACATTCACTGGATTGACATTCTCGTATTGCATTTTAATCGCACCATCCGGCGTAAGAATACATTCCATAGTGACGCCCACGTTATTATTCTGTACCGGAACATTCATCCATTGAGTGACCCAGTTTCCTTCATCGTCTTCGCCGTAATAGACCTGCCCTCCCCACTCCGGGTAGATTTCATCCCAGAAGAAACAGATGTTGTTGTTCGGTTGATTTGTGTTGGGAATCTGTACATTCGTTCGTGTCCAGCGATTATCTCCGAAGTGCAGGCATCCGGAAGCGGCGAGATAGGCTTGATTATAAACATTGCCGTAGAAAGGAAAATCGAATGGCAATGGCAACGGACCAACAATTCCAACCCTCCAATTCTGCACCAAGGTGGCGGTGTCGCTGATGTCAATCCACTGATATTCCGGGCAACCCGGTTCGTCACTGTCGATGAAGGTGTAACCGAACTCATCAGGTCCGCCGGAGCGATCAAGTTCATTATGAGAAAGCAGCAGACTCCCAATATCGTTGATATGACGTCCTGTATTATGATCGTCCAGATATTCAACGATAATTCGATAGTTCAAGGGCAGCCCGCCCGGATTCGAGATAGTCATAATGTCGGAATCTATGCCTTGGGGAACTGTTATAAAGAGCACCTCTTCCATGTCGACGACAATCTCCGGTGGAATCTCGTGATGGAGTGCGAAATTCTGAATTGTCGTCTCCCCTTCCACGACATCGACGACGACAATGTCCGAGATGTAATAATCGACAGCATCTGCGGTAATGTCCCATTGTCCTGTGCCAAGGAACATCGTGTACTGTCCATCCTCATCGGTAAAAACTGAACGATGAGTTTCTCCATTTTCATAAGCCACGATCTCTGCCTCTGGGAGAAATTCACCGGTGTCGAAATCCGTCACTTCTCCCTGGAGAATACCGGGACTGCCGACTGTCAAGGTGATCCAGACTTCTTCGGTCTCTACGTTCTGATCGCTGGAGACAATTTCAATCAACGCTTCGTAAACACCTTCCAATAATTCTGCTTCTCCGGCATCGGCGACAACGTCAATTTCATCCATATCGCCTGGCGCGATTGTACCGTGGCTGGGTTCGACCGACAACCAGCCCATTTGAAAGTTTACCATGTCGTCGATGATCTGTCTGAGGACAACAAAGTCAGACTGATTTGACCAGTAGAAATCGGAGGCGACGCTGGTGAAGGCAAGGAACAATCCACCATCGACCTGCTTGGAAAGCAAATTAGGCCAACCATCACCATTCTCGGAGGCAACTTCCATCTCCGGATCGTTGAAACGCAGGCAGTAATAACCGGCTTCATTATTGATAAAATTGTAACCGTCGGGAATGTCTAAAGCCAATCCGTGCGTCTCATCGGTGATGTTGAAATTGGGTCTGGTAGAAACCCGCCACATATATTGATTGGGATCCGCCTGGCAGAAATTCAGGTCATTGAACGCCTGCGGCTGGATTTGCAATCCGGTTCCTCCGATGTACCAGAGAGAACCGCCTTCCCTGGCGAAATCGAAGATCGCCTGGAAATCGTTTATCGTCGGAACCCCGCCGTTCATCGCGATTACGACGGTGTTGTAACTAGTGAAATCGACTGTCGCCCAGGATGTCGTCTGTATATGAGTATATTCGATCTCCAGTTCATTGAATGCTCTCAATACGGATTGGGTTATCCCGGTCGATGATAAGATCAGATAGGGACCTTCATCCAGCTCATTTAGCGGCATCACAGGTGCGAGATGATCCCCGGCATCTGGCGTGGAGCCTTCAAGGGATCGCCGGATATCGTACAGTTCCGGAAGATTATTCATCCGACGCGTTAAAAGCTCGATTCGGCTAACGGAAGGCGTCCCCGTCTGCCAAAATGAAGGCGCATGATTTCTCTTATCCTTTTCCATCAGAAATTCTTCTTCAAGATAGGTAAGGCGAACAGAGTAATGCAGATCGCGACATCCATCATTAACAACCGTTATAACGTCAGAAGAATTCCCGCCCCATTCCACATTAAACGTTATCGCAATCGGATCGACTGTGATTCTTGGCGGGCAGTCGAGGTAGAAATCGTAGACATTATCGCCCTCTTCGATAATCAATCCGCCTTGAGCGTAAGGGGTGAAACCCTCCGCGATGATGTGAACTGAATAGGGTCCAGGGGCAATATGCTCGATGAGATAATAGCCATTCTCATCCGTGGTATCTAAATAATTGCGTCCCCAATAGACATCGGCGTTCTCGATTCCTTCTTCGGTCGCCGGGTGTCGTATAAAGCCATGAACCGAGGCATCCTGGCAATACAAGGTGTTGACCGTCGCCAGAATCAATAGCAGCCCGAAACAGGTAATAGTCAATGCTCTTTTCATGTCTTAATCTCCTTTCAACTGAATGGCTAAACGAACAATACGACTCTAGTTTATTTTCTCTTCTATCTTTGCTCGGGTTGGTTGAATTTGTGTTGTCGAATTTCGGTACTGAGTTTCAAGCATTTCAGTTCATTCACAATATACAGTTTTCACCGAATGGGAAACAGAGTCAAACGGTATTTTTCTCATTTCTGCTATGGAACGCCAAGCGAGAAAACGCCGTCTGTCCCTATTATACCCTTGCATTGGTGCAGGGCTGCAATTACTTTATAACAAGTGTGAATTATTCAATCTTCCAATGAACAATTTAACAAGCAGAGAAAGGAAGAGAAGCTTATGAGATGGTATAAAACTGCGTTGGCGCTGATTCTGGTGCTGGGGCTCTGCGGATTCGCGACTGCGAAGAAGCTGGATTATCTCGATGGTGTTCTCTTGATACGTTTTTATGAAGATGTAAATCCCACGCTCAATTCCTCCGGGATTTTAACAGTCGGCAATCCTGAATTGGATCATCTGTTTATACGGTTCAAAGCATCTAATTTCGAGCCGTTTTTCGGGGATTACATCATCAAAGACCCGGATTTCAGTTACAAGACTCGAAATGATTACCGTATTTTTTTCCCCGATGATACACCGATGTATCTGGTCGCTGCGGAGTTCGAGCAGGTGAAGGGTGTGGAATGGGCGATGCCGGATGTTCTGCTGCCGACTATGTACATTCCCAACGATCCAGCCTTCCAATCCCAATGGTTTCACAACATGATCCAATCCGCACGCGCCTGGGATCAGCAGACTGGGGAAGAAGAGATTCTAGTCAGTGCTATCGACGGCGGGATCGACTGGCTTCATGAAGACCTCTATGACAACATTTGGGTCAATCCGGGCGAGGACATCGACGGCGATCCTTCAGTAAACGACCCGGTCTTCCCAGACATGCCAGGCACTTTGGGTGACTGGAACTATATCGATGATGATGAAAACGGTATAACCGACGACTTCATCGGTTATGACTGGGTAACCGCCCGTGGCAACCAGATGTATCCGGGTGAGGATGGCAATCCGCCCGACAACAATCCGATGGATTTCGGCGGTCACGGTACTGGATGCAACGCAGCTATGGCGCAAGTCGGCGATAATGGAATCGACGGGCTGGGAGTGGCGTTCAATTGTAAAATCATGTGTCTTCGTGCAGGGTTCCAACCGCCGGATGAGATTGGGGTAGTTCAGTCCAGTGCCGCCGAGATTGCCCTCACCTACGCTACTGAAATGGGAGCAAAGGTAATCAGTCTCTCTTATGGCGGTGACACTCAATATGTACCCATGCGTGAAGCTGTCGAGTTTGCCTGGGAAAACGGTATGCTGATTTTCGGCGCGGCAGGTAACGATGACGTTGATGATTTACAATACCCAGCAAATTACCCTTATGTGATCAGTGTAGCGGCAACCACGCAACAAGACACCCGCGCTGATTTCTCCAACTGGGGAAACTGGGTGGACATCGCCGCACCGGGAGTGAACTGCCATACCGCTTGGTTTTTCTCCCAGACACCGACCGCTCATAACCGATATAACAATTGGGATGGAACTAGTGTTTCCTGTCCTATCGCCGCTGGTATCGGCGCGCTCATCATCGCCCAATTCCCAGAAGAAGACAATGTCTTTTGGAATGATGTTATTTTAAATACTACTGATCCGATCGAGGCTGATCATCCCATCGGCTCCGGTAGGGTGAATGCTTACAAAGCCCTGACTCAGTACTATTGGCCCGAGATCACGATTGATTCGATTACTTTGAACGATCCGGACGGCAACGGTCACCCCGACCTGGGCGAAACGATTGAAGTGACGGTGGAAATCACCAACCATGAAGGATGGCAGAATGCCGAATTTGTTTTTGCCGATTTGATGTTCAGCGATCCCGGCATCCAGCTTGTTCAGGGAACCGTGCTGATGGCTGGCGTGCTGCCGGATGGACAAACCGTATCCAATACAGATAGTCCCCTGATCTTTTCCGTACCACGAAACTTCCCCTCCGGTCAATTTGTCGATCTGACCGTCACTATCAGTTGTGATCCCAACGAGTATGAGGTTGCCGACAGCCGGCGTATTCTCATCGGCACCCCTCAAATCATACTTGTCGACGATGACGGAGGCGTAGCTTACGAACAATACCTCATTTCCGATTTGAACCAATTGGGATATGTTTACAACCATCACGACGTCAATGTGCTGGGATCACCGAGCCTGGCGCAATTACGTCAATATCACATCGTAATCTGGATGACCGGGGATGTCGAGAATCCATTGAGTCAGGCGGAGATTGCCGCATTGTCCGGAGCAATGGATACAGGCACAAACCTCCTGATCTTTGGGCAAACCTTGGATGAACAGCTTGCGGGTACTGATTTCTATGCTGATTATCTGCATTGTGAACAATCCGCCGGCAATCGTTCCATGGGTTTGCAACCGGCGCCTGACGCTCCGCAGCCCCCGGTGATACCCGGCTGTTTCTTTGTGCTGATGGGAGATGGCGGAGCTGGGAACAATATCGATGCGGATATCATCGCACCGTTGAATGGCGGGCAGGCGGCATACAACTATGCCCCCACCGCGAATGCGGGTGCCGTGCTCTACGATGGAGAAGACTATAAAACATTCTATTTCGCACTTGCCTTTGAAGCGGTGAGTGGCATGAACAACACCACCACCCGTCGTGTTTTGCTTGGTGGAAACGATGACGACATAGAAGGCATCCTCGACTGGTTCGGTGTAGGTGAACCGCCCCCCCCACCTGACGAACTTACTATCACCTTACAAGGCAGATACTTTGAGCTGATCTCTACCTATCTTGTACCGCCAGTTTTAAATGCCGCGATTGTGTTCGGTGATGTTGCAGCCTTGGAGATTGTCTACCAATCCAATGGTGGTATCTACATTCCTCCTCATATCAACACCATCGGCAACATCAATGTAACTCAGGGTTACCAGATATTCTGCTGGGAAGCTTCTCAACTGGTCATCAGCGGCGAGATGATCGATCCGGCTACAGAATATAATTTGAACCCGAACATTTGGAATTGGTTGGGTTATCCGTTCGACACACCGACACCGATCACAGTAGCACTGGGAGACATCGCTGGCGAGATACAGATTGTCCAGACCGATGACGGCAGGCTTTGGATCCCTCCCATTATCAACACTATCGGCAATATGCAAGGCGGGGAAGGGTATTTTGTCTTTATCGATTCGCATCAAACCTTCACCTTCAATCCAGGCATTCTCCGCTCCTCGAATGACAAGTCAGAGATTTTGGAACTACCGCCTGTTGAAGGAGCGCCGCAACCGACCGGACGTCCCTATGCTGTGCTGGCGCAGTTATCTGAAGCTTTACAAGCGATTAACCCGGCGGCGATTGCATTGTATGATGGGGATTTATTAGTGGGGAAATCAGCGGTGATCGACTATGATCTCATCCCGGTGATCGCCTGGCAGGGCGCGCCGGAATTTGGGATCCCCGGTTTCGACTCCGGGCGACCGATCCAGGTAAAAGTAATCGCGGCTGTTGGGTCTGTCCTGCCGACCAGGATGAGTGGGGAAACTGCTGTTTATGGCGCAGCTCCTTACGCAAAAATCTTCCTTGACTTGGCATCATCCACGCTTCCCCAGGAGTTTACAGTCGGAGCCGCTTATCCAAACCCGTTCAATCCATCGGTTCAGATACCTTTAGCCTTACCAGAAGCAGGGAATGTCACTTTT
>CAZCRQ010000022.1:0-18477 GCA_964501095.1 uncultured bacterium
TTCTCGTTTCTCCATCTACAATTTACTTATCACTTTATTCCCGTCAGGTATAAGTTGTTTGTTTTTAAAAAGGATCTCACCACCACGACATTAAGCCACCAAGACATCGGGGAGGCGGACAGATTCCCACGGCAAGATGCTGCGCCGATTTGCCCTTATTGCCAACAAACAATGTCGGCGATGAAAACTCCACCAATGACAAACTGGGAATCCCCCTTTCTTTGGGTCTGTTTCAATGATCAGTGCGGATATTTTCAACGGGGCTGGGAGTGGATGGCGTCGCAGTTCAATGCCAGATCGTCTTATCGGCATAAAATCGATCCGGTCACCGGGGAGCAAGGTCCATTGCCGGTCTGGTCGCCTGATGCCTTGAAAAGCGAGATTATCGAAAGAAAAAAAGAGGAAACAGGGAAATGACCGATCATTCAGAACATAGTCGAATACAGGCTATGGATGAATTTAAAAAGCAGATTTTCACCGAATATGAACGGATGAACGAGGATTCCAGCTTCCGTTTCGGATGTCATCCAAAAGTGGGTTGCTTCAATAAATGCTGCGCCGATGTGAATATCTTCCTCACACCCTATGATATCATCCGTTTGAAAAACAACCTCGGGATCGATTCCGAGGAGTTTCTCACACACTATACCCTAATGCCGATGGATGACATTCAGCATTACCCGATTTTGCTATTGCGGATGGTGGATGATGAGAAGAAGAGCTGCCCTTTTGTTGATTATAAAACCGGATGTACGGTTTATAAGGATCGTCCTTGGCCCTGCCGAATGTTCCCGATCGGCAAAGCTTCCCCTAAACTCGAGGAAGCGAATCCCTTCTACTTTGAAATGCACGAAGATGTCTGCGCCGGCTGGAAGGAGGATTCAGTTTGGACAGTACGGAGTTGGATGGAAGACCAGGAGGTTCTTGAATATGATAAAATGGGAGAATTGTTCAAGCAGATCACACTCCATGATTTTTTCGGACATGGCGGCAAACTAACACCGCCGCAAATGGAGATGTTCCATAGCGTCTGTTATAACATCGATAAATTTAGGGTCTTCATTTTGGAAACGAGCTTTCTGAAGCGGTTTGAAGTTGACGCGGAACGTGTGGAACGGATAAAAACTGATGATGTGGAACTGTTAAAATTCGGATATGAATGGCTGCGTTTCTCGCTTTTCAAAGAGATGACGATGAAGATTCGCGAGGGGGCGCTTCAGAGACCCGATATTTAAATCGGACAGGGATGTCCGAAATTAATTCTTCGCTGGGCGGCAAGATTCCCGGCTCCCCCACACAGTTCATTATATCTTCCAGCTTCGTCCAGAATTCTTCGCTACCCAACTCCAAAACAGATGGAATCACCAGGTGCGCTTCCTGGAGATACTTCACGGGCAACGTACTGGCGACCGCGACACACCAAGCTCCAGCAGCCCGCGCTGAACGTATTCCAAATACTGCATTTTCCACCACCAGGCAATGATCCGGGGCGAGATTCAATTGCTTCGCCGCCAATAGGTAAGGTTCTGGGTGCGGTTTGCTGTGGGTGACGCTGCTTGCCCAAAGAATTGTATCAAATACCGATTGTTGATCGGTCGAGACAATGTGATCCAGGTTTTGCTTCGAGGTGCTGGTAACCAGAGCCAGAGCGAATCCCTTGTTTTTTAAAGATCGCAGCACTTTCATAACCTCTTTGCTGAGAGAAACCTGCCCAACAATCTTGCGATAATAATCCCTTTTTTTATCAATCAACGTTTCGAGTTCATCCGTCGACATGAGTAGTCCGGGTTTGTAGTCCGCCGCTTCAAAGATCAATCGCGCAATTTTCTGGCTATGCAAACCTTCGGTGAGAGGTGCGACAAAGGGATCGACTTCTAGACCTATAGTACTCATGATCCAAGCCCAGGCTTTGCCATGCGCCGGGATGCTGTTGACGAGGACGCCGTCCAGATCAAAGAGGATGCCCTGAAGACCGAGCACTATTCAATAATCCTTGCCGGGCGTTTGTTCTCCTCCTGGATCGCCAAACGGGCGTCTTCATAACCAGCGCGTCCAAGCAGGGCATAAGTCGCCGCTTTCCCCGCTTCCACACCGGGTTGATCGAGGGGATTGATCTCATACAATCCGCCGGCAACCAAAGTCGCCGCTTCCAACAAGTACATCAATCCGCCTACGGTATCGGGGGCGATTTCTTCAAGCCAAAACGCCATGTTCGGTCGATGGGCGGCAGTCAATGCCCGTTGCGTTGCCTGAGCCTCCGCCTGAATCAGCTCACCCAGATCTTTTCCGGAGAGGTAGTCGATTCCTTCTATGTCGCTGTGGTGTTTCCCGCAGATGACCTTTTTACGGTACTTTCGCAGGAGAAGAAAAGTGAAGGTTTTATCGTAAGGTCCCTCAACATATAGTTGAACCTGACTATGCTGGTCGGTAGCGCCAAGTGCGGCGATGGGAGTCGGTCCGGAGTGGACAGTTTCACCCTTGAGATTGACTTTCTTCCCCAGAGATTCCGCCCAAAGCTGACGGAACCAATCTGCAGTACGGAAAAGCGCGTTGGCATAAGGCATCATGACATGGATAGACTGTTTTCGGAGTCTATCCGCCAGGAACTGCAGTAAAGCATAAGCGGCACTAGGATTCTTGTCAAACTCGCGTAAAAATACCTTCTCGCGTTGTTCCGCTGCCCCTTGCAGGAGTGTGTTGAGATCGATGCCTATCAGCGAGGCGGGGAGTAAGCCGACTGACGAAAGCACCGAGAACCTGCCGCCCACGCCGGGAGGAATGGAGAAGGTGGAAATTCCCTCGACACGGGCAATTTGACGTAGATTGCCCTTTGACGGATCCGTGGTAAAGACAAGGTGGTCGCGGTATTTATCCTTTAAAGACGCCTTGATTGGGGTGAGCATCGCCAGATAGGTCGCTATTGTCTCTGCGGTTCCGCCGGATTTTGTAATCACATTATAGAGTGTCTCTTCCGGCGGGCAGATTTCCATCATCGAACTTACTAATTCAGGATCGGAATTGTCCGGAACGAACAAACGGAGACTATTGCGCTGTTGGTCTGGTAAAAGATTCCAGTTCAAGGGACAGAGGGCATCTCTCAGAGCAATGGCTCCCAATGCGCTTCCCCCGATGCCGAGTACTACCAAATTACGAAATTTTGTCCGGGCTTTTGACGCATAATCTTCAATGCGCTGGACAGTTTCATGGTCGTCGGGCAGGTTGTAGAATGGCAAATCGCCATTCTTCCGTTTCGCTTCCAATCCCTGCAGGATCGCTTTGACTCGCAGCCAGTATTGTTTGATCTCTTCGTCCGAGGCACCATGATCTTTCCCGACTGCATCCCCCATCATGCGGGTTATATCCAACTGGATTCTCTGGTTCATTATATAATCCTTGAAGTCAGCCAGGTAGTCCGGACGCCCCGTCGTCCGGGAGGAAATTTGATTGCGTTGGATATTTATCCCGGACGATGGCACGTCCGGGCTACCTGGACTCACCCTTCACATCACCAACGCCGTCACACGCTCGCCCAATCCAGCTTTGAGAAATTCCGCCGCATTCCCATCGCGCAAGGCGATTTCCAAGGTGCCCTTGCTCCCCACATAACAGATCGGCTCCGAACTTTTCCCATCGGCAAAGGTGTTGACCATTCGTGGATAGACATTGGCGATTTTGACTTTGACTCCCCGCACCTCGTCGAAGGACAGATTGGTGATTAAGTTGCCGAAATGATCAATCCACATCACTTTCCCGATCAATCCCTCATGACTGCGAATCGGATCGAGTTTGACATCCTTCATCCAGGTGGAAACTGCGGGACCCACTTCTTTCAAGGATAATCCCATCGACAGTTTAGCGCCTACTGGAGCGAAGATGTCCCGTCCCTGGAAAGTTCGTGATACTTCCGTATTAAACAAGACAGTGTTTTCCACTGAGTAGAGTTCATCGGGCACATAAGAGCTGAGTATAGGGTGGAGAATTCCATTGTCAGGGGCGATGAAATACTGCTTTCTGACAGAAGCGGCAAGTATTTTTCGTTCCGATCCAACCCCGGGATCGACGATGACGAGGTGCACGGTATGTTCGGGAAAATGCCGCCAACCGTAAAAAAGGACAAATGATGCAGATTCCACTCCACCGGCGGGAATATCATGGCAGAAATCGATGATGCGCGCTTGAGGGGCATAACGGTATAACACCGCGTGTAGTTGACCGATATAATCGTCTCCGGAACCAAAATCGGTCATCAAACTGATAATACGAGGAGCAATCTTTTCGGCCTTCATGTCAACTCCTCACTTTGTTCAGAATGACTCTTATCATCACTAACATTTTCTTGTTTTGCTTGACTAGGCTTAAAGAGCATAACGATTAAAAGAAGCGTAACTCCGACCGACACTGCAGAATCGGCAACATTGAACACGGGCCACCGTTCCATCAGCCAATCTGGCAGGTCAACATCTATAAAATCAATAACATAACCATACAATAGTCGATCAATCGTATTTCCGATGGCGCCGCCCATAATTACTCCCAACAGGAGACGATGTAGGGTGGGCTCGGATTTCAAACGGATCAGCAGGATAATAATGATAATCGAAGCCACCAGGCTGAATACTCCATGCCACCTGCCCAGAGGCGTATCGATCCCAAACGCTAAACCATCATTATGAATATATGTCAATCGAACGGCATCTCCGAGAACGGGGATGGATTGATGCAAATCCATGGAACCGACAATGAGCAGCTTGGTCATAAGATCGAAGATGATGACCAATGCGGCGATTAGCCAGGGCACAAGACGATTTATTGGTGTCATCACTAACCTATTTCTTCTCGTTTTTTCTTGCAATCGATGCACAGAGTCGCATGGGGCACCGCTTCTAACCTCGCATATTGGATGGATTGTCCGCAATCCATGCAATGTCCATAAGTACCTTTCTGCATTCTTTCCAGGGCTCGGTTCAAGTGATGGAGGAATTTATTCTCCCGTGCGGCGAAGAGGAAGGCTTTTTCCCGTTCCTGGGCGTCTGTGCCCTGATCCGCCATGTGCAGCGAGTAGGTTGAATTGTCTCCGGAGTATTCTTCCAGCGGTTTGAGCGAAGTCTCTTCCAGGTAGCCCAACTCCCGGAAAATCGCCTCCCGTTTCCTCTCGATCAACACTCGAAAGTGAGGAAGGTCTTCCTCGGTATATCGACGTTTTTCGTCATTTGCCATGTTTGTCTCCTACTCAAAACAGAAACTCAAACTGGTTCAATCTGGAACCAGGCGAGTCGATCGTTAATTCTAATGCAATCTTCCGAGTGCTTCAAGGAATCGATCTCCAAACGTGTGGCTAGGACTTCACGTGAGATCAGTTCCTGATGAGTTTCAATCGCTTCCCGAATCCGTTCATCACACTCGATTTGCAAACCGATTCTCTGGGTGACTTCCAGATTGATCGTTTTACGACGGTTCTGAATTTTATTAATTAACTCTCTTGCATACCCTTCATTTAGTAATTCATCATCCAAAGGCGTATAGAGGGCGATGATAATATCTTGTTCTTCCTTTACGACATATTGTTCATCGACAATTTCGCGTAAAACAACCTCATCCGCCGTGAAAAACTCACCTTCCAATTCAACAATGCCGCCTTCTTTCCAGATTTTTACCTGCTTTTCCGACGCTTGCTCGATTTTCTCCGACCACTTTGATACATCCTTGCCAAACCGCGGACCTAGAACCTTGAAATTCGCCTTCGCCCGGTAAGAAATCACCTCCCCGCTGTCCTCGGTGAATTCCAATGCTCTGACATTCAATTCATCGACCACCAACTCTTTCAGTCCGTTGACTCTCAATTGATCGTCTTTTTTCAGCACGATCTTCATCGAGCGCAGCGGTTGACGGACTTTCAACCTGGCGTCATTTCTGGCGGCATGACCGAGTGACACTACCCGTCGCACCAAGTCCATGCTCATTTTCAATTCGTCATCCTGCCAAGTTGGATCTGGTTGCACCCAATCCTGAAGATGAACTGAATCCGCAGGATTTTTAAACTGCCCTTCGAGATTGAGATAAATCTCATCAGAGATGAAGGGTGCGAACGGGGCGAGAAGTCGAATAAAACCGGTCAGGACAGAATAGAGAGTGCGATAGGCTCTCTCTTTATCCGGCAGCTCTTCGCTTTTCCAGAACCGGCGTCGGCTGCGACGGATGTACCAGTTGGTCAGGCGATCGACGAAATCAGCGATGGCTACCGAAGCCGGCATCACATCATACGCTTCCATACTGCGAGTCGTCTCGTTGATCAGATCATTGTAACAGGTGAGAATCCAGCGATCCATCGCAGTCGGCTCGCCAACTTCGTTCTGATTCCCGGGAAGCCAGCCGTCGACATTGGCATAGGTCACAAAAAAGCTGTAAGCGTTCCACAGAGGAATGAAGACGCCGCGTAATGATTCCAACAACGGTTCCTCGCCGAAACGGATCGGACTCCAGGGATTATTTTTATAAAACGACCATCTGACAGCATCGGCGCCGAATTTCTCCATGACCGGAATGGGCGCGATCACATTCCCCCGGGATTTGGACATCTTCTCGCCATCGGCATCGAGCACCAGATCGGTGCATATTACATTTTTATAGCTTGACCATTTCCGCTTGTCTTTTTCACCTCTCGCCAGAGCGACCAGGACGCTGCACGCCAGCATACTGTAAAACCAACCGCGGGTCTGATCCAGCCCTTCACAGATAAAATCGGCGGGATACTGTTTTTCAACATATTCAATGGAACCTGGCTCGGCGGGATAGCCAAACTGCCCCCACGGCATTATTCCAGCATTGTACCAACTATCGAGGACATAATTCTCGCGATAGAGCTTTTTATCTCCGGCTTTATTAATCAGAACGATCTTGTCGATACCAGGTTTGTGCAGATCAGCGTCCGGCGGCAAAGGTTTATATCCGCTACGAATTAAATGTTCATTCAGATCTGCGATGGAACCGACCGCAACAGCCTCTGTACCATCCTCACTGCTCCATATTGGCAGCGGGCTCCCCCAGTAACGTTCGCGGGTGATGTTCCAGTCGATGATGTTTTCGAGCCATTTTCCGAAACGACCATCCCGGATGCGGGCAGGATACCAGTTGATCAATCGGTTTGCTTCCAACATCTCCTCACGCATGGCGGTGGTTCGGATAAACCAGCCGGGACGCGGGAAATAGATCAACGGGCTGCCTGTTTTATAATGGAAGGGATAAGTATGTTCATGTTTCTCTTTGCCGAGGAGGAGTCCCTGGGCAGCTAAATCTTTTAAAATGTCGAGTTCGAGATCGTCATCCTTGAACCATCGTCCGGAAAACTCACCCGCGCCGTCTTCAATATAACCTCGTTCGTTCACCATCAACGTCGGTAGAAGGTTGTATTCTTTGATCAACCGGAAGTCATCTTCACCATAAGGCGCCAAGTGAACAATGCCGGTGCCGTCATCAGCGGTGACATAATTATCGGCAATGACAAAATGTGCACCCGCGGCGATTTTCTCCCTCTGCCATGACCAGAGGGGATGATAATGCCTCCCCGCCAGTTCAGAGCCGCGATACGAGCCCTCGATCTCATAAGTGCCGATAAATGGCTCCAAATCCTTTAGCCTGGTGCGGGCGACAATGAGCTTCTCGCCTTTTTTCGCGCCTTTACAGTCTTCAGTCAAACGGATACGTACATAGAGCACCTCCGGACCGACAGCGATCGCCAGGTTGGAGAGCAATGTCCAGGCGGTGGTGGTCCAGGCGACCAGAAAAAGATTCTCCTCATCGACGACTCGGAATTTTGGATAAAGCGCCAGTTCGGTGATTTCTTCGTACCCCTGGGCAACTTCAAAATTCGACAAAGTCGTGCCTTGCTGCGGGCACCAGGCGGAGATACGGTAATCTTTATAAAGAAAACGGTCGCCGCCGAGTAGATTGCCGAGATTGACAAACTCGTCACCTACACGTGTCTCCCACGCCTGTTTCAGAATCCACCAATCCGATTGGATATAAGAAGTTTTGAATGTAGCATAGTAATTTTTCATATCGAGGAAGCGTCCAATACGTAAAATGGCTTCCTCCCAAGAACTTTTATAACGAAAAACGGTGCTTCGGCAATAGTTAGTATATTGTTCAACACCAAATTTTTCAATATCCTTTTTATTTTGCAATCCGAGTTCACGATCGGCAGTGAGTTCCACCGGTAGACCGTGAGTATCCCATCCCGCTTTGCGAAGCACCTGTTTACCGCGCATCGTCTCGAAGCGGGGCCATAAATCCTTAAGTGCCGATTGCATCAAGTGACCGATATGAGGAACCCCGTTTGTCCCGGGGGGTCCATCGTAAAAAACATACATCGGAGCGCCTTCACGCTGTTCAATCGACCGTTCCAGCACCCGTTCACGCTCCCAGCGCTCGAGCAGCGCATGATCCATCGCGGGAAAATCTGGGGGATTTTGTACTGGTTTAAACATTATCATTTCTTTTATGTCTTCGTGACTTTGTGTCTTTGTGTCTTTATGGTTAGATTTTTTATCATTCATTTTTTAAAATGTCCCACCCAATTGAAATAGTGAAAACCTTATTTTTATGTTTATTATCTAATTTCATCTTCTGATTGTTCCGCCTCTGTCTCTTTTCTTCTCACCGGTGATTCCTCATCCATCACCTCTAATAAGTCGATCTGCCCGCGCAGGATCTGTTTCATTTTCAACATAAACGACCGTCTCTGTCCCTCAAGTTTGTCTATATCATCGAGGAGACGCTGATGTTTTCTCCGAGTTTCCAGGATCAATTGATCTGCTTCCAGTTGGGCTTTTTGCCGGATGAACTGCGCCTGTTTCTCCGATTCGGCTTCAGCATTCTGCCCGGCTTTTTTCGCCGTGATCATCGCCTCCTGGAGCGTCGTTTCCATCTGACGGTAATCCTGCAATTTTACCTGGCAATCCTCAAGCTGCTGGGTTTGTTCACGTAATTTAGTGAGCAATGATTCATAATTATCGGCGATCATCTCAAGGAAACTGGTCACTTCATCCACATCGAATCCGCGCATCTTTCTGCTGAATTCGTGTTTACGGATTTCCAATGGAGTAAGATTCATCGAACGACTCCCGCTTAATTCCGTTCACCGAATATCACTGTCCCCAGACGAACCATCGTCGCTCCCTCCTCGATCGCTATTTCGAAATCGCCGGACATTCCCATCGAAAGTGCGGCTATCTTGACATTTGGAATCGTCTGTCGATCGATCCGCTCCGCTTCCAGTCGGATTCTCTCGAACGCTCGACGTATCAGGTATTCATTAGTCGTATTCGGTCCGATCGCCATCAAACCTGTAATGAAGAGATGCTTACAGGATGCCGTTTTTTCCAACACTGACGAAATCTGATGAGGTGCGAATCCAAATTGGGTCGGCGAACCGCTCACATTGACCTGCAGCATTCCCTCGACCCTTAAACCCATTTCCCCCGCGATCCTATCCACCTGCTGGATAAGTTTCTCGCTGTCCAAACTTTGAATCCGAGTGAAGTATTCCAATACCTTGCGCACTTTATTCGATTGAAGATGCCCGATAAAGTGCCATCTCAATTGGCTGTTCTGTTTTGCCAGGAGTTTGGCGACTTGCTGAATTTTTCCCGGTGTCTCCTGGAAACGGTTCTCACCGAAATCGCGGAGACCCGCCTGGAATGCTTCAACCACCATCTCCGCCGGTTTGGTTTTGCTGACCGCCAGAATCTGAACGGATTCCGGATCGCGTCGGCTCCGCAAACAGGCGTCGCTAATCCTTTCCTGTACGGATTTGATCCTCTCCAAGATACCTGTTTGCACTTTAATTCCATCCTGGGTTTTAGAAACTTTAAATATAGAACAACTCTTCAACCGAAACAATAAAATCAATAAGAGAGAATTCTTGATCCTTTTCATGCGCTGCCTTACCTTGGGCTTTGGATGTCAGGCTTCAGGCTACAGGCTACAGGCTTCAGGTTTCTGGTGTCACAGGCTGTTCGAGAATGAAAAACTCGCTGTAATAAAGGTGATATGATGAATACATCCTCTAAAAAAAATAATTGGCTTATCCTCACTATTTTATTGTCGCAAGTTATTTTTAGTAAATCACTTTCCGCTTGCCCATACGCAACGAAATCATCCGTATTCAATTATAAATATCTATTATCCGAATATGACACCCACTTTGACCCGGTCTTCACCGCTGATCAATATACATTTCACCTTCTATTCGATTTCACCGCTCAAACCTATTCCGGTTCGACGACTCTCGAGTTGACCAATATCTCAGGAATTAGTCAGGGAAGTATCACGCTTGATGCCGCAGATGACTTACTAAACATTTTATCGGTCGTCGACGCCAACAATCCGCAGATTCCCTTGGAGTTCAGCCACAATGAAGAGCTGCTTGAAATCGCCCTGATCCAACCAGTGTTTCCCAATCAGGAAATCACCCTTTTGATAACCTACACCGGTATTCCCGGAACTATAACAGGACCCTTCGGTGGGATGGGGCTCTGGATGCGGGAAAACACCGCCTGGACCTTCAGTTTCCCTGATGGCGCTCATGCCTGGTCGCCCATCATCGACCATCCGGGAGTGAAAGCGGCAGTCGTCTGGGAATTGGGCGTGCCGGAAGGTTTGATTGCCGTGGCGAATGGAGTACAACCGGGCGAACCGGTCATCGAGGATGGCATCGCTTGGTTTACCTGGATTGAGACTCATCCGGTCTGTACCAGCGAAATGGGATTGGCGGTCGCCAATTACCAGGTGATCGAAGCGCAGAGCGAGCCCTTTCCCATACGATACTATGTCTATCCTCAGCATTATCAGAATGCGCTAGATGATTTTGCCCGCATCCCGGAAGCAATTTCCGTCTTTGAGGTTAATTTCGGACATCCATATCCATTTAACGAACTTAAAATCGTGGAGAGCGGAAATTTTAACAACATCGCCGGACAGGAACACCAGACGATGATTACCTTGGTTCAGAGCATGTTCACTGGCGACCGGAGCAATGAGAGCATCGTCGTCCATGAGATCGCTCATCAATGGTTCGCCAACCTGGTCACTCCGATCAATTGGGATCATTTCTGGCTTAATGAAGGATTCGCGGTCTGGTCGGAAGCGATCTGGGCAGATCATCTTAGCGGCTGGGACGGCTACTTGCGTGAGATTCGATCCGACCGATCGGCATATCTCGCCTGGGAAGCGGGGGGAAATAATTACGCTTTGGTCAATTCGGAATATAACGCTACGATGTCGACGCCCCTGCCATATCAGCGCGGCGCTCTCGCCATTCATCAGTTAAGAATGAGATATGGTTTGCCAGTTCTCATCGATGCTCTCACTGACTATCTCACTTTGCACGCTTACGGCAATGTTAACAGCGATGACCTGCGCGATGCGCTGATCCTTAATACGGGCGATGACCGTCTGAACGAGTGGTTCGATCAATATGTCTATCGGGGGGAGGTGCCTCTGATTCATTGGACTGTGGTTAATGAACAAGATGGAGCGGTTTTCTATGCACGTCAGGTATTTGATGAACCCTCCAGCCCCTCACATGGACAATTATATGACTGTTTCAAGGTCTATCTTAGCGATGGAGAACATCAGATCACCACTGATTGGCAAGTTGGACAGGAGAGCATCTCGATTGTCTTGCCGGATGAATTCGATCTTGAGAATATCGCTCTTTTCCCGAATTATGAAGTCCTCGCCCGGACAGTGCAATTAACCAATATACAGCAGCCTCAATTGGCAATTTCTCTTCAAGTTTCATCAGAGTCAGGGGATCAGGATCGGGTTATTCAGCCTGGAGAATCGGCAACTCTTGAATTTTTAATGTCTAACGATGGCATTCCAATTTCGGATGCCCATGTCCAATTTTGCGCCGGACAAGATGGAAGACTGGAGGAAACTCTTTATGAGACCGATCTTGAAGAGATCGAGTTTTTACAGCCTCCTCGAATGATGCTGTCGATTCCGATCAGAGGCGCGGCAACAAGCGACCCACGTTACGCAGAAGCTGAACTGAGCATTTCAGGTAGCGAGTACGAAAATAGCTGGGAGTTCAAGATTCCGGTAGGAAGAGCGGAGATTCTTCTTCTTGAAGATGGGGTGACCGGGGCGGCAGATACATTGAAAAAGGTTTTAATGGATGCCGATATTGTTTGCAGCATCCCGTCAACACCGCTCTCGGAGCTGCCTTCCGATATGTATGGTGCCGATGCCGTCTTTATCGAAGTTGATGGGCGATTCGCCACTACCATTTTCAGTGAATTTGATGATTCGCTGCGAAGCTGGTTCACTACGCCTGGAGATGGCTGCATCAGCGGTGAGTTCTTGCACCTGGCTTATGAAGATGCCCATCCGGACTGGAATGGCGGTCTTGCCGGTGAATGGACAGAACAAGTAACTTCGGCGGCGTTTATTGGAGTAGCGGGTGATCCGGTTTCCGATGGGCGCATTGCGGTTCCGATAGAGCAGTTGGGAGTCACCGATTGCATTCCTGGTGACGGTGGTCTCCAGATATTTCATACGCCAACGAATGTCAGTCTGGCTGTCCGATCGACAGGTGTGTGGCACGCCATCGCTTATGGATTCTCCTTGGTAAAATTGCGGAACGATAATTTTCCCTCCCTGAGACGTGATGAGTTGATCCTACGCACAGCATACTATACTTTACATCAAGATCTTGACGAAGTGGAGGAAAATCGGACGATTCAACCGGTGTACTTCTCCCTCACCGCTTATCCCAATCCTTTCAATCCCAGTTTGAATGTCCGGGTCGACCTCCGGGAACCTTCGATGGTGCAAGTTCGTATGTACGATCTGCTGGGGAGATTGGTGACCGATCTTTCCCCACAATCCCAGCCGGCTGCTTCTCACTTGGTGCATTGGGATTCCGGAAATCAGGCTTCGGGGGTATATTTCATACGAGTCCATGTCAATAATAAAATATATTCGCAGCGTGTAATGCTAGTAAAGTGATTAAAAAGTACTAATAATCCAGGTCTGATGATTTGATGTGATATATCTCAGTTCCTGCGAGCTGTTTTCCCGCTTCAGCGGGCAGCGCGGGCATAAAGCAAGCGGGCAGTGGGCGGCAGATAAGTAGGCGGCAGGCAAGCTTTAGTTAATTGATATTGATCAATGCCATTAAATCAGATGAATACAATGAACAAATTTGATAACAAGAAATCAGCCGACTCAATTGAAACGATTTTACCCATCGTCCTGGGATTCGATCCGGGAACAAATATCACCGGCTGGGGAGTGGTGATAAAAGGGCGACCACCCAGGATGTTAGGTTGCGGCGCTATCCGAACTCGACGCGAAACCCCCATGGAAACACGCATAAATCATATTTATTCCTCGGTGAAAGAGTTGATCCAGCAGTATCATCCGAGCGCTATCGCGATTGAAGAACCGTTTTATGGAGTAAATGCTGCCAGTGCTATAGCATTGGTACGGATTGGGGGGATATTGATGCTGGCGGCGGAGCAGGAGTCGATTCCCCTTGCCTGCTATCCGCCGCGTACGGTCAAATCATCGGTTGTCGGACGCGGCTCGGCGACAAAGGAGCAGGTTCAGTATATGATTCAACGTCTTTTGCATTTAAATTCACCCCCGAAACCGCTGGATGCCAGTGATGCCCTGGCGGTCGCCTGGTGCCATCTTAGTCGGCATTTTAGTCCTTGATATTTCCGGGCGACTGAACGTCAGCCGAGGGCGGCTGACGGCACTATTTAATTGATATTTCCGGGCGACTGAACGTCAGCCGAGGGCGGCTGACGGCACTATTACGAGTAGATTATGATCGATCGTTTGAAGGGATTGGCGCTGGAAGTAGATCCTACTCATGTGATCATTCAAACCGGTGGAGTTGGATTTTACTTGTCAATCAGTCTGCAAACTTATGAAAAGATAGAAAAAACACAGGAGATTTCGCTGTTTACCCATCTTCATGTGCGTGAGGATGCGTTGCAGCTCTATGGCTTTGCCAGCCGCGAGGAACGTGATACCTTTCGGAAATTGATCGCAGTCAGCGGCATCGGTCCGCGTGTTGCTCAGGCGCTGCTCTCTTCATTGACAGTTTCTACCTTGAAGGAAGCGGTCAGGATGGAAGATTGGAAACGTTTGACTGCGGCGCCCGGAGTCGGCAGAAAAATCGCCGAGAGAATGATTATCGAATTGCGCGGCGTTTTTGCGAAAGAAGTCGGTTGGATTGAGGAAACGGTGAAAATTGAAGGATATCGAGGACCCGCTGGTGTGGTTTATCAAGCGATACAGGCTTTGGTTACTCTCGGTTATCAACAAAGTCAGGCGGAGAAGTTGGTGACGCGCGCCGCAAAAGCGCTTGGAGATAAGGCGACCGTTGAGGAATTGATCCGTATCGCCTTAAAACCATGATATTATAAGCTGGTCAAGGTTGTTCTATTGTATGGAAAAATTTCCTTTTTTTGATTCAGCTTGGTTTATTTGGGTAGTACTTCCCATTCTGATTGCTTTCGCACGAGTCGTGGATGTCAGTTTGGGGACACTGCGGATGTTGTTTATTGCGCGCGGTTACCGTAAACTTGCCCCAATTCTGGGATTCTTCGAGGTATTTATTTGGTTGTTGGCAATCAGTCAAATAATGCGTAATTTGACAAATATTATATGTTACCTGGCTTATGCAAGTGGATTTGCTCTCGGAACTTATATTGGAATGTACATTGAAAATCGACTAGCGATAGGTTCTCTTCTCATCCGTGTAATCACCCATAAGGATGCCAATGAGTTAATTCAAGTTTTGAAAGATAAAAATTATGGAATCACTAGTGTCGATGCACAGGGTTCGATTGGGCAAGTGAAGATTATTTTTACCCTAATTTCCCGTCGTAAGTTGAGCGAAGTTGTTAATATTGTTAAACATTATAACCCGAACGCTTTTTACACCGTGGAAGATATAAGGTTTGTCCGTGAAAATTTGCCTAATAGAATTATCACCAAAACACACTGGTGGCCTTCCTTGAATCTCAGGTTCTGGCGTCTTGGTAAATAAAAGAATTTCATTGTGCCGTCAGCCATCCTCGGCTGACACCACATAAGAGTGTCAGCCGAGGACGGCTGACACCACATAAGAGTGTCAGCCGAGGACGGCTGACACCACCACATAGCCACATAAAAAAGGGATCAAAAATGATTAGTGTTAACGAAGCTTATGAACAATGGCATCTTTTGAAACGCAAAATTAGCGAGTTGCGAGGGTATCTTTGACTTTGACACCCACCGTCGTGAGATGGAAAAACTGGAAAAGCTAGGTTTGTCGGAAGGATTTTGGGATGATCCGGAGACAGCGCGCCAGGTCTTAAAGCAAGCGACCAAGCACCGTCGAGTTGTAGAGTCTTGGGAATCGTTGAATCGTGAAATCCAGGAGTTTTCCATCTATCTCGAGATGTTGGAGGAGGATTATGCGGATTCGGTTGCCGAAGTTGAAGATACTTTGCAAAGATTAAATTCAAATATGGAAGATCTTGAACTGACCACGATGCTCTCGGGTCCGGATGACGATAAGAATTGCATCCTCACGATAAAACCTGGGGCGGGCGGGACGGAGTCCCAGGATTGGGCGCAGATGTTGATGAGAATGTATCTGCGGTATCTTGAACGACGTGCTTATAAATATGACATCCTGGATTTACAACCAGGGGAGGAGGCGGGGATCAAGTCCTGTGTGATCGAAGTGACGGGAGATCATGCCTACGGATATTTACATGCCGAAATCGGAGTGCATCGTCTGGTGCGCATCAGTCCCTTTGACTCGAATGCCCGACGTCATACTTCTTTTGCTAGTTTTTTTGTCTTTCCCGCGGTGGAGGATCATTCAGAAATTGAGATCAATCCGTCTGATTTGCGCATCGACACCTTCCGTGCCTCTGGAGCTGGAGGGCAGCATATCAATAAAACAGACAGCGCTGTCCGAATTACTCATCTTCCCACGGGAACCGTCGCCACCTGCCAATCGGAGCGCAGCCAGCACCGCAACAAGGATTCGGCGATGAAGTTCCTCCTCGCCAAGCTCTATCAGTTAAAAATGGAAGAGGAGATGAGGAAAAAAGCGGAATTGGAGGAGACAAAAAGTGAAATTGCCTGGGGCAGCCAAATCCGCAGCTATGTTTTTCACCCTTATAAGATGGTGAAAGACCTGAGAACCGGATTGGAGACATCGGATGTTGAAAATGTAATGGATGGGAATATCCACGATTTCATCACGGCATTTCTACTTGGCAAGAAACGTCAGAAACATCCGGTGCATGAATAGTAATTTTGTAAATAGGCAACTATAAATGCACCCCACATTCCGGAGACGACCTACTCATATACGAATAAACCTTGACGCTCTTGAGCATAATCTATCAATTGTACGTCAGCACGCTCATGGCTCACGAATCATGGCGATTCTAAAAGCCGATGCTTATGGGCATGGTTTAGTTCCTATTGCGAGGAAGTTTGCCGATCATGATGTTGATTTCTTTGGAGTTGCTTTTCTGGAGGAGGGTGTCGAATTACGTCGCGCTGGAATTGAGGCACCGATTTTGGTTCTGGGAGGCTTGGTCGGCTACCAGGTCAAACATTTTCTCGACTACCATTTGGACCTGACAGCATCCAGTCTTTTCAAAGCGGAGCAGATTTCCCAGCAAGCGTCGGAATTGGATCGGAAAGCGCGCATCCATTTGAAGATAGATACCGGATTGAACCGTATCGGGGTACGTGTCAGCGGGGGTGTCGATTTTGCCCTGAAAGTAGCTCAAATGCCGAACCTCGAACTGGTCGGTATCTTTACTCATTTTGTCCGTGCTCAGGGACCTGACCTGGAGCTGGCAAACCGGCAGCTTACTCTTTTCCAGGAGCTGCTTGATGAATTGAGACGCCACGGCTTGGAATTTCCCCTGATTCACATCGCCAATAGTTCAGCATTGTTCAATCTGCCGGAGTCACGATTTACCATGATCCGTCCCGGCATCACGCTTTACGGCTGGGCACCCGCTCCGCATCTTGAGGGGCTGTGGAATCTGCGTCCCTCGATGAGTGTCAGCACTGAAGTCGTTTTCTTTAAAGGTGTTCGCAAGGGGATGGGCGTGGGATATATGCATACCTGGGAAGCCCCGCGCGACGGCTGGCTGGCGACTCTACCCCTCGGATATGGCGACGGCTATCCGCGTATTCTCTCCAATCGGGCGGAGGTACTGATCGAGGGGAAAAGATATCCGCTAGTGGGAAATATCAGCATGGATCAGGCGATGGTCTGGCTGGAGGATGATAAAGTTGGCATCGGGGAGGAAGTCATCATGCTCGGCGACCAGAAAAACGAGCGAATCGGAGTCTGGGAACTCGCGCAGAAAGCGCAAACCATCGCTTATGAAATACTTTGCGGGTGGACACCACGGGTTCCTCGTGTCTATGAAGGTAAAGGATGGAAACCTTATACGAGTTGATGAAGGCAAGGCGGGATAAGCTGAATGAATTTCGTGAAGCTGGAATAAATCCCTATCCTTACAGTTATAACCGAACGCACACGGTCGAGAAAACGCTCTTCTCATTCGACGAATTGCTTGCGAAGGAAGAGGTGATCTCACTTGCTGGCAGATTGGTCGCCAAACGTGTGATGGGGAAAGCCAGTTTCGCCCATATTTTGGATGAGTCAGGCAGAATCCAGATTTATCTACGTAAAGATAACGTCGGGGAGGAGGCTTATGCGCTATTCAAAAATGCGGTTGATTTAGGCGATTGGATTGGAGTCAGCGGATATGTGATGATCACCCAGACAGGTGAGAAAACGCTTAAAGTTTTAAATTGGACATTGTTGTCCAAAAATATCCGTCCCCTGCCGGTAGTTAAAGAAGAAGCGGAAACGGAGAAGCGGCATCATGAGTTTACCGACCCGGACGAACGTTTTCGCAACCGCTCGCTTGATCTTACCGTCAATCCGGAGGTGAGGGGAATTTTCCGTACCCGCGCCAGGATAATTTCCTTCATCCGGAATTACTTGGATGCCCGTGGTTTCCTGGAAGTCGAGACACCGGTGCTTCAACCGCTCTACGGCGGTGGAACTGCGCGCCCCTTCTCGACTTATCATAACCAATTGAAAAAACAGCTCTATCTTAGAATTGCCGATGAACTTTATTTAAAGCGGCTGATTATCGGCGGACTCGATCGCGTTTACGAGATCGCCAAAGATTTTCGCAATGAGGGTGTCGACCGCACCCACAATCCCGAATTTACCATGATGGAGTGTTATATTGCTTTTGAAGATTATCATTATCATCTTGAACTGGTGGAATCGATGACATCATCGATGGTAAAGGAGATTTGCGGCGGCTGGATTGTTTCGTATAATAAGACGAGGCTGGATTTCACCCCGACCTGGCGCCGAGTGCGGTATTTTGATGCCTTGCAGGAAGCGACCGGTGA
>CAZCRQ010000023.1:0-4678 GCA_964501095.1 uncultured bacterium
CGTCCCTGCCTGCGAGATTAAGGTGTCAGCCGAGGACGACTGACACCACATCAATTCCGTTGAGAGTTTTCTGTTAATGCCAGAGGTACTCCATCCGCAGCCCATAACATTTCGCCACCATCATTGATGAATTGTCCTAAAAGATCTAAATTATCATAACCATTCGCGGCATCTTCCCAAACAATGAAGAAACCATCACCGGAACGGCAAGCTTGTACATTTATAAAGTAATAATCCGCTGATATAAGCGTGATCCCATCATCATTCCAGAGCGGTTCAGCCGCGGAGTTATAGAGTTGCGCGTAGATGTTGCGATCGCCATTACTCGCATCTGACCAGACAAGACAAAAGTTGCCGTACGGATCCCGCGCTACACTACCCTCATATTCCAAGTGTGTTCCCTGACGAACCGGGATTCCGTTTAAATCAGGACTGTCCCATTGCCGATATTCCTGGCTGACTCCATGTGTCGTAACCATGAATAGCAATGCCACAGCAGATACGGATTTCCAATGCTCAGCTAGCATGATGTCTCTCCTTGTTTCAAATCTAGCTATCAAATTTCGTACTGCAAATAGCAAAAGCATTTACCTTCAGTTAAAGATAACGATGAAAAAGATAGAGATGATATAACCTCTAAACTCGGAAGCAGCACCAGCCTCCCGCTGTGACATAAACGGAATACATACGCTGCTTTCTACTCAGAGCGCTGATAAGAGATGGTCTTGACGGTTTCCGAACCAAAGATTAACTTGAGCAGCTTATATAAAATCTGCTTTTTTAGATGACCATTAACATTTAGACGCTCTAACGAGCGGGAGGGAATACAGGTGAAGGACTACTCCCCTTCGTCCATACGAAACATCAGCTTGATTGGACACGGTTCCAGCGGCAAGACAACCTTGAGTGAAGCCCTACTGTTCACGATGAAAGCCATCGATCGAATGGGATCGGTGGAGGAAGGCAGCACGCATAGCGATTTCATGAAGGAAGAGATCGAGCGGAGAAGCTCCATCTCGGCAAGCCTGCTGACCGGCGAATATAAAAAGGTGAAATTCAATTTCATCGACACACCGGGATTCAGCGATTTCATCGGTGAGGTTCGAGGGGCGCTCAATGTCAGCGATTTTGCGCTTACTGTAATTCATGGCGTCGCCGGGATCGAAGTGGTCACCGAGCAGGTTCTCGACTTTGCCGCAGAGGAAAAACTGCCCCGTGGATTCTTTGTAAATATGATGGACAAGGAAAACGCCAATTACGAAAAAATCCTTGAGGAATTGGAAAAGAGCTATCCTAAAGCTGCTGTCGTACAATATGCGATCAATCCCGGTCCGGGTTTCAAAAAGATGTTGGATATCTTCAACATGAAACAACTGACCTTTTCGGAAGGGGGAAAAGCGACAGTAGGCGAGATACCGGCAGATTACCGGGAAAAAGCGTCCCAGTTGCGTGAGAAGCTGATTGAACGTGCGGCAGAAGCCGATGATGAGCTGATGGAAAAATTCTTTGAGGCTGGTGATCTTACTCAGGATGAACTTACTCAGGGATTGAAAAAGGGCATTCTTAACGGGGAGATTTTCCCGATTTTGTGCGGTGCGGCAGCGCAACAGATGGGTATGGAAGCCTTGCTCGATTTTCTCATGCTCTTCGCTCCCTCGCCCGATGAGAGAGCCGCGAAGACCGGTATTCACCCTTCCAAGGGTGAAAGTGTTACCCTCGAATGCAATGTTGAAGCGCCTATTGTTGTCCAGGTTTTCAAAACCACTACAGAAGCCCATGTCGGTGAGATGATCTTTTTTAAAGTGTATTCCGGAACGATCCGCGCCGGGGATGAACTGAGAAATACTTCTACCGAGGTTAACGAAAAGATCAACCAGATTTTCTATTCTCTGGGCAAGCAGCGTAATCCGGTGGATCATGTGGTTGCCGGGGATTTGGGCATATTAGTGAAATTGCGCGATACCCATACTGGCGACACCCTCTGCTCTCCAAAGAAACTAGTCAAACTGGAGCCGCTGAAATTCCCTGAACCCAGCATCAATTCGGCAGTGGTGAGCAAAAGCGGCGGGGATGAGGACAAAATCGCCGAAGGATTAAACATTCTGCAAAAAGCCGATCCGACATTCAACGTTATCTATGATCCGGAATTACAGCAAACCATACTTTCTGGTCAGGGAGATGCACAATTTATCGTGATTCTCAGCCGTCTGAAAGATCGTTTTGGAGTCGATGCCGAGCTGGCGTCGCCGAAAATCCCCTATCGTGAGACCATCAAGACCAAAGCAGAAGCGGAAGGGAAGCACAAGAAACAGTCAGGCGGACGTGGACAGTTCGGAATCGCCTGGATACGTGTTGAGCCGAAAAACCGTGGCGAAGGGTACGAATTTGTCGATGAGATTGTCGGTGGAGTGATCCCGCGTCAGTTTATCCCCGCGGTCGATAAAGGGATACAGGATGCAATCAGCCGCGGCGTTATCGCTGGATTCAAATTCGTCGATGTAAAAGCGACAGTGTTCGACGGCAAGTACCACACGGTCGACTCGGATGAATTCAGCTTCAAGATGGCGGGTTCGATCGGATTCCGTGAAGCGATCAAGAAGTGCAAAACCGTGATCCTCGAACCGATTTATGATGTTGAAATCAAGTGCCCCGAGGAGAATATGGGGGATGTGATGGGCGACATCTCCAGCCGTCGCGGCAAGGTGATGAGCGTGAATTCCGAAGGACATTGGCAGATCATCAAAGCCAAGGTGCCGCTCGCAGAATTGTACAAATATGCCAATGTGCTTCGTTCCATCACCTCGGGACGTGGTTCGCACCGACGGAAATTCTCCAACTACGAGGAAGTCCCCGGCGATATTCAGCAGAAACTAATCGAGGAGTACGAAGCGAAAAGAGCGGAAGGAAAATAAAAGTAATTGACATTTATGAAATATATGGTACTGCGGATACAAATAAATCAGGATATATTGATAGAATTTTGCCATAAATGGCGGATTCGGGAACTTTCACTTTTCAGTTCGGCTTTACGAGAAGATTTTAGTCCTGAGAGTGACTTGGACTTCCTGGAAGGATATGGCTCATTTATAGGATATGTTGGTAGCCGCCCGAATGACGACTGATTTCATCCAAGGTTTACGTTTTGAGGATTTTCTTAAGGATCGGAAAATCCGAAATGCTGTAGAACGGAACTTAGAAATAGTTGGTGAAGCGGCACAACATGTGTCACAAGAACCCGTGACCATCACCCCTAAATTCATTGGACGGCTATTATTGCCTTACAGAATGTACTTGCCCACGAATACGATGAAATACGTTTTGAGAATCTGTGGAAATTATACGTAGACAGACTACCTCTTCTTATTCAGCAACTTGAAGATGCGGGAGCAGATAATCCGCCTGTAGACAATGTATAATAGGAAGGTAAAATAGATAATAATATACAAGAAGATATAAAAAAGTGAAAAATCTTTGGGCACCTTGGCGGTATGCCTGGATAAAAGAGAGTTCGCGGGGAGTAGACAATTGTTTCATCTGCGATGCGCTGCAAGAGTCCGGGGATCAGGATCGTAAGAATCTCGTGCTGTATCGTGGCAAAAGCTGCCTTGTCATCATGAACCGTTATCCCTATTCCAACGGACATGTGATGATCGCGCCAAAACGTCATATCGCTGACCCCCGTCAGATAAAACCCGAAGAGTGGCTTGAAACCGGCGAACTAACCCAGATTGTGCTTGAAGCCCTCGCCCGCACTATTTCTCCGCACGGCTTCAACCTCGGTTGGAATATCGGGCAGATCGCCGGCGCCGGACTCGAACAGCACCTTCATCAGCACATTGTCCCCCGTTGGGAAGGAGATACCAATTATCTCCCCGTGCTAGGCAAGACCAAAGTGATCAGCCAAGACCTGTGGGAATGTTATGATCTGTTGGCGAAAACATTTAAGGAATTGCTTAATACTTAAATAATTCCTATGAAAGACCAAAAAATTATTTTCATAGAGGATGAGTCTGACCTCCGCGAGGTGATCGAACACAATCTCATTCGGGAGGGATACCAAGTGTATTCCTCTTCGGACGGCGAGAATGGTTTGCAATTGATTCGGGAGAAATCACCCGATCTCATTCTCCTGGACTTGATGCTGCCTGGACTGGATGGGCTTGATGTTTGCCGTGCACTTAAAGCGGATGCTATAACGCGTGCCATACCGATCATTATGGTTACCGCCAAAGGAGAAGAGAGCGATATTGTCCTCGGTCTCGGCATCGGCGCCGACGACTATGTTACAAAGCCGTTCAGCACCAAGGAACTCATCGCGAGGATAAAAGCTGTTTTACGACGCAGCTCATTGAAGGAGGATCAAAGCGGACAGGAGCGAATCGTCCGGGGCGAGGTAGTGATCGATATGGGACGTCACGAGGTCCAAGTCGAGGGGGAGTCGGTGGTTTTCACCGCCACAGAGTTTCGTTTGCTGCACTTTCTGGCGTCCCATCCCGGCAGAGTATTCACCCGCGACCAACTGCTGAGCCGAGTGATCGGTGAGGATGCGTATATTATTGATCGTAATATCGATGTCCACATCCGCTCCATCCGGAAAAAGCTCGGTGAACATCTTGATCTGATTGAGACAATCCGAGGCGTGGGATATCGCTTCCGTGATGTACAGGATTAAAATGCA
>CAZCRQ010000023.1:4778-17433 GCA_964501095.1 uncultured bacterium
ATGATCGAAATCGAAACCTCAGTTGATGTCAGCGGTAGTCCAACCCTCAAGCCAGTCGTCGTCTGGATCCACTCCACCAATATAATCAACTGGGGAGAAGAAACCACCAGGCGGTGTAGCGTATCCGCTTCGAACTGGTGAACCCGCCAGCGGAGTAAAATCAGGATTGTTTTTGTCAGTTGGCGCGGTCAACATTGGATTTACAAACCTATTATTCCCATTCAGCATAGATTTTCGCTTCTGTACCTTCACGCAGCATTATTCCAATCCCACTTTCCGGACCTTCTATATCGCCGACTAAAGTAATGTTGTAAATAGTTGGGGACGATCTGGGAATGGCGATGTTATTTTCCGCGTTGTTATCGGCTTCAATACCCCGATCGGCATCGTCACCGTATTGTTGACAAACCCAGAACTGCCCTTTACCTCTCCAACCATCTGTCCAATCGAACTGATCATCAGCGCAACCGGTGATATATACATGCTTTACATTCACTGTTCCGCCGAAGAACTCAATCCCATCATCCTTGTTTCTATGAACCTGGATATAATCGACCGTGGTGCCGGAACCCACACCCTGAAAGGCGATTCCGTTCAATTCATTGTCGGGGGAAATTTCACGCCCAGCGAATTCCACCCGTACATATTTGAGAATGCCGCTGTTATCAGCATCATCAGAACCACCATAGTTTCCCGTACCGCCTTCTCCAATGGCGGGAAGATTGGTGTTAAGAGTAGCGCGACCATTTATAATCAAACCACCCCAATCACCTCGTTGACGATTCCCCACTGATTTGTCACTGGTAAAGATAATTGGCTCTTCTTTTGTACCTTCCGCTATAATACGGGACCCTCTGCGAATCACCAGCATTCCATCCGTCGAAGACTCCCCGTATATTTTTGTCCCCGGTTCAATAGTGAGAATCACGGTCTGGGCGTCAGAACCATCCGGTGTTTGGGTTTCCGAACCAATAAAGACCCCGCTTCGCAACAAATAGGTCTTATTCTTAATGAGTGTTATATCCTCGACAATTGCACCTGAAAGAATAGTTACATTACTATTTTCGCTATTAACCGGATTATTCTCATCCTTGCTGCAACCCGATAAAACAGCAAATAAAAACAACAGAGGGATAAAGACATTCGATTTTCCCTTTAACATCCTTGTCATTTAACCATCTCCTTTGTTAGGTTTAAATCAATTCAATATTATTGGATGTTGTGTCAGTATTATTAGACGTGGTGTCATTCGTCCTCGATTGACACCTAAGTATTTGTTTTTCAACCAGCCGAGGACGGCTAAGAGCATACTATTGGGAACCTTGGCGATCAATTTTTGAACGAGATTCCCAAAGAAAACACTCTGCCGGTTTTATACTTTTCTGTCGGATGTCCATCCTGCTCGAATCTGATCTCCGGATTGAGAACATTTTGCAGACTTGCTTTTAGATTCAGATTGTGTTTCAGCGGTTGCTGAATCATGAGATCCAGAGCCGGGTGAGGCATTTCATAAACATCTGGTAAAGGTCTCGCCCCAACCTGGGCAATCCGTTTTCCAAATACATGTAGATAGATACCCGCGTAGGTGGCGTACTTTCTGTCTGTATAATCCAGGTTCAGGTTCAAGAGATAAGGCGATTGACCATGCAGGGGACGATTATTATTGGTCTGAATGCCTCGTGAAGAATCGCTGAATTCAGCATTTGATTTGATCAACGCCAAATTAGCGCTTGTACGGAATGGTATCAGAACTGGAATCAGACTTCCTAGGTTTTGCCTTATCTCGAATTCAACACCCAAATTTTGAGCACTCAGGGCATTATCGTAGGAAATCCGATTTTGCGCTGTCGCCTCCAGAATAACTTCAATGGGATTCTCGAAATACTTGTAGAAAACGCTTATTGCCAGAAGATTCAGCGAATCGTAAATCCATTCCCAGCGGATATCGTAATTGCTGATCAATGACTGTTTAAGGTGGGGATTTCCCACTACTGCAAAACCGCCGATGATATCTGTAAACTCGAACTGCGAGAGTTCACGGAAATCGGGTCTGGACACAGTCCGGCTCATTCCCAATTTCAGAGACATGTCCCTTTTTAGTGTATAGTTGAGATTCAGCGCTGGAAGAATATCTACTGTATTTATATCCGCCACCACAGGTGTAGATGAGGCGGTGTACAATTCGTATGACTGAACTTCCTGGTGAGATTGTTCAAGACGAATGCCGACATCCGTCTTTATTCTCGGCGTTAACTGCATAACAGACATTAAATATGTAGCATTGACAACCTGAGATGCTTTATAACTGTCTGTTGGACGTGTGGCTTCACGAACAAGGAAACCGTTGGCACCAAGGTTCGAGGCGGAAAAGATGCTTTCGGCATCCTGTTCGATATTTACCGTATTGCCGTTACGTGGTTCAAACAGGAAAAAACGGGTTTCGGAATCACGCCAGCGCCTTAACGCGGAAAGACCAACTTTAAAGTTCAGATTACGATTATTGCCCTTGGGACGGAATGTCCAGTTGAATGAACCGTCGAGAGTATGATCCTGCAGATCATTAAATATCCTGGAACCACTTTGGCTCTCATCAGCAAGAACAAAAGTCTTTCCCGGATCGGCTTCCCACTGAACTTCCCTTGTATCCGGCTCCTGGCGTGTGCCGTAAGAGTAGGTGCCTGACCAATCGATATTGGAATTTATAATATTCGGCAGCGCCTGATCGCCGGAAAGCTGGGTTGTTAATGTGCTTTGTACCACAAATCGAAGCCTGGTATCGCGAATATTCTTTGCCCGATCATCGTTCCAGCCATAATAGTACCTGGTGTTGTCCTCAAGATTGCGGTTATACAACACGTTGAGATTTATCCGGGAAAGCGGTGAGAGCTTGTGATTTACAACCGTCATTCCACCTAAATCCACAGACTTGATATAGTCCTGGAAAATGTATGAATGCTGTAAGGTGATTTCGCTCCTTGAATCACCCTTGTATACATTTCGTTCTGAAAGCTTATATTGATATGAATTTTTGTATAGTCCGGATACGATGTAATTTATCTGACGGTTGAAGAGATTGCCCGAACCGCTGAGCGAGGCGCGGTAATCCTGGTTCGGCAATGCCTGGATTGACTTTGTATTCCAGTTGTTTTTAAATGATTCACTCAGTTTCTCCAACTCAGGGAGAGACAATCCATTTGTTGAGAACATTCCGCCTTCAACTATTTTTTTATTTTCTTTGCTGATAGTTATTGGTAACTTTCTTGTACCATCATCGAAAGTCAGAAAATCCAGACTACCGCCATCATAAGTTAAAAAGCTCTTGAATGTTGTCGATGTATTGAAACTTGTTGATGCACCGACATTCAGTTCCTTTGATCCTAAAGCTCCCCATGTATCCATATTGACGTTTCCACCGCCGAACTCGCCGAACTGATCGGCAGTGTAGGACTTTTTAATTGTAACGCTGCTCATCATTTTGGAAGGGAAAAGATCAAGCGAGACCGCCGACCGGTTTGGTTCTGTTCCCGAAATCATCGCGGTATTGAGCGTAACTTTTGAGTACCGCTGATCAAGTCCGCGAATGATTGGATTACCATCCATACTGGTCACGCCGGTGACATGTCGGATAACCTCCGAAACATCCGGATCCGGCATTTTTTTCATTCGCTCGCCGGAAACAACGTCTTCAATGGAAACAGATTCTCTTCGCTCTGAAAGTTCCCGCTCCTCGGATCCCTCGGCTGCCTTGCCCTTTACCACGACTTCTTTGAGTTGGATTGTAGTCGGCGATAATCTGATTTGAATCCGAATGTCATCATTTACAACTATCTTCTGATCTATTGACGCATAACCAAGTATAGAAGCATGAAGGATATATGAGCCCGGCTTTACGTTATTGATAATGAAATTGCCGTCCAGGTCGGTAGATGATCCAAGTGTAAAGCCCTGCAGTACGACATTCACTCCGGCAAGTTCTTCGCCGGTAGTATTATCTACAATCCGTCCGTAAATTTTCTTCGGATATGTCTTCGCCGGAATCAGGAACAGCGAAGATACTAATAGGATTGCCAGCCAATATCTTCTTGAAACAGATGAATACAGCATGTTCTCTCCCTTAAAATTGGGGCTATTTTAACATGCCTATATTAAAATGGTATTAAGATGGCATAAATAGTATATGAAGGAGAGAGAAAGAGAGGAAGGTTCTACGATTCAATAACTTATTTTTCAATATGATATCTGGCAGAAGGACTATTAGAGAGGTTTTTTCGCCAAATCGATCTGAATCCAAAATTTTACATCTTCCATCATCTTCTCGCTCATTTCCCCATGTTTGCCACCACCGCCTCGGGGTCCACCGCCCATGCCGGGTCCGCCCCTACCTCCAGGTCTTTCCCCTTCCATCCCCCCTGGGGATTGCATTGGCGGACGGCTTCCTCTCATCTTATCATTCTTCAGACCGGAGAGAAAGACGCCAAGTGAGAGATGATTATCGTCCTTGCTGGTTTCACTCCTTCCATAATTCCATTCAGGATTTATCAATTCAAAAGGAATGGCATAGGTGTCAGCCATACTCGACTAACACCATATTCTTCCAACTGTATCACCTGACTATCTATCTGACGCTTTTACTGCGTCTGACTGCCGATTTCCAGCTTCTCTTTATGTTCCAGCTTCTTTTTCTCAGATTTATATTTCATAAACAGGTCGATAATGGTGGAATCATCGGGGAACTCAGGACGGATCGCGACCAGCTCCGCTTTCACCCGATCACCGTGAATCTGAGCGACTCCCAGGTAGCGTCCCTTTGCCCCCGCTTGAACAATCGGAATGGTCGCCCGGTGATCCACGCCTTCGATAACCGCTTCGGTATGCCCGCCGATGATCAAGTCCATACCCTGCCAACTGGAGGCGAATTGCTGCTGTTTCTGCTCCGGAGCATGACATAGCACGATAAATACAGCATCACGAGGCGCCTTCTGCCGTACTTTATTCAACGCTTCATCTGGATCATGCACTTTAAAGTGCTTCTGGATTGTACTGTCCAACCCCAGGAAGAGCATTGGATCATATATGGCAGTGACGATATAAGTGTGGGAATCTCGATCGAAGACACGAAATGAGGGTGCGAGCAGACGTCCATCGGCATATTCCAGGTTCGCGGACACCAGGGGCAGTTTCCGGGACATTTCCGCCACCAGCGCAATACCTTGCTGTAATTCCTGATCCCCCAAGGCGATGGCGTCATAACGAGTATGCGCCATAATTTCGATTATCGTGCGAGCTTTGAGGGTATCGACCGATTCCGGCATGAAATCACCGCTATCCAGGACAATCACTTCCCCCAAAGCACGACGTCGATTTATCTCCGGGGCGCGTTTTTCCATCGATCCATAAGGATCTGAAGGGCAACGGCAGTTTTCGATCTGCCCATTGGTGCTGCCGGTGTAAAGAATATCCACCGCTTTGACATTATACGGTTTCAGTGTAAAAATAAGAAAGGGGAAAACCAAAATGAAGATGTGAGTGATTTTATATTTTAACATATTATACCTTATTTAACATATATTTGATAACAATTATACATTCCCAGTTTTCAAGCTGTCCGAGAATACCCAAGAATTATGCGAGGTGTCCCATTCTCAAACAGCCTGGCTGGATTGGAAGGAGGAAATCATGTCTTAGTCCGCAGCTTTTCTTGCCATCTCCTCCACCTCTTGGATCACCGGATTTAAAAATCGCAGCAAGTAAAAGAGCAACACTGCAGCGGTAAATGAGGTTCCCACCAGAATAAGGAAGTAAGAGCTGTGCGGCAGACGATCCCAAAAACTTCCAAGTAATCCGGCGCAGTAGTTTCCAATAGCGGTGGAGGCGAACCATCCACCCATCATCAATCCAAGTATCTTGGGTGGCGCCAGCTTTGAAACCAGGGACAAGCCCATCGGGGAGAGGCACAGTTCCCCAACGGTGATCACAGCGTAAGCGCTGATTAGCCAGGCGACATTAACTTTACCCATGTTGCCCCCGACAAACGCCGCCACTGCCATAATGCTGAAGGCACAAGTCGTCAGCAACATCCCAATTCCCATCTTGGTCGCCGTCTTCGGCTCCTTGCCCCGATTGCGAAACATCTGCCAGAAGGGGACAATCAAGGGTGTGAAAATCAAGATAAATAAAGGATTCACTGATTGAAAAACCTCGGGATTCCACGAAGTCCGTGTCGCTTTCTCCGCCCAGAAAGTGAGGGTCAATCCCTGCTGATGGAACGCCATCCAGAAAAAGATCACGACGGAGAAAATGATCAATAAAGCCTTGATCCGTGAACGCTCCTGTCGCGGGGTTAGTTCGATCATTTTCAACGGTTTCTGATCCGGTGCAATAAAACGTACTTCACCTTCCGCGACATATTTGCGGAAAGAATAGAAAATTATCAGTGAAAAGATCATTCCCACACCAGCGGCGGCGAAGGCATAGTGCCAACCGTAAATCGGATGCAGGTTGCGCAGCGTGGATGAAACCAAAGGCGACATGAACGCCCCAAGGTTTATGCCCATATAGAATATGTTATATCCATCATCCTTCTTTTCCGGGATGTTACGGTAGAGATTGCCGAGGATGGTCGAGATATTTGGTTTAAACAATCCATTTCCGATGACCAGACAAACCAGGGCGCTGAAGAAGAATGGCAGCGGACGAAACGCCAAGAGGAAATGCCCGGTCATCATAAACAAACCGCCGAAGATAATCGTTTTACGGATTCCAAAAATCCGGTCGGCGATCATCCCGCCGAAAAGCGGCGTGAAATAGACGATTCCCGTATAGAGCCCGTAAATCTGACCCGTCTTGAAAATAGAGAAGCCTAATCCCCCGCCTTCCAGCGTCTCTTTCATATAAAGGGAGAGAATTGAGAGCATGCAGTAAAAGCTGAATCGTTCCCACATTTCGGTGAGAAACAACACCGGCAGTCCTTTCGGATGCCTTTTTTTCACAATTGGTGGTTGAGTTACGACTGACATTTTCGTTGTCATCAAGGCTCTCCCTGGTTTGTTAGGGATGGAGTGGCATAGCTTGGAATAGTAACAGGGTTTAAATGTGCGGATATTTTGCGATGGAGTCAAGGAAGCTCTAATTCAGTATTTCTTCAGCTCATTCAGGGCATCTTGGGAGCCGAGGCGTTGGGCGCGGTAGAAATCCCGCTTTGCCAGTTCCTGCATACCCAGTTTTTCATACGTGAGTCCGCGATGAAAATAAAGGATGGGATTGTCGGGATCGAGTTCAAGGGCGCGGTTGTGATCTTTCAGGGCTTTTTGCAGATATATCACTTCTCGATAGATCGATGCGCGAAGATCATATCCTAGACTTGAATCGGGGAAGAATTCCGTGATCTTTACGGCATCGTCAAGAGCCGAATCCAGATTTTTTATCTGACGCAGTAGATTACATCGTTTAGTTAGCGCTTGGTAATTATGGGGATCTATTTCAAGAATCTGACTATACTCGGCGACAGCATGATACAGATCATCCTTCTCTTCATAGTACATTGCCCGGTCAAAATAAGATTGAGGATTGTTCAGATCCATACCGAGAACGGTCATGTAATAGGTAATGGCAAGAGTGTAAATCTTTACATCGTCAGTAGTAGCATGGACGTCCCGTCCATGATCGTCCATAGGCTGGAAATGGGTGTAACTTGAATCATTCACGGGCTGGAGGCGGGTGTAACTTGAATCATTCACGGGCTGGAAGCCCGTGCTACTTTTTGTTATATCCGGTTTTAATTTTACTGCTTGATTGTAGTCCTCGGCTGCTTTGTAATAGTCGGCTTGCTGGAAGGAAATCAGCCCACGTTGTAAATAGGCTTCCGAGAAATCTGGTTTTTTTACAATAGCATCATTAAAATCCTGCAGTGCGGCAGCCAGATCGCCCCAAGCCAGTTCCAGCCGACCTCGGTCGTAATATGGTTCCGGATCGTTGGGTGCAAGCTTAATGGCTGAAGTTAAATCCAGGAAAGCCTGATTGGATTCATTCATGACAAGCAAGATACGAGAACGTTCGATAAACAGCACAGCCTTGGCGGAGTCAAGTTGAATCGCTCTGTTATAATCTGCTAATGCCTCCGGAATCTTGCCCAGTTGTACGAAGGCGGTTCCCCGTTTCTGGAAGATGGAGGCATCGTCAAAGCCGGATTCCATAACATGGGTGAGCTTCTCCACCACAGCTTCATAATCACCTATCGCCAGGAGGGCGGCGCCTAACAAACTTTGCGCTTCAATATTGCCGGGATCGATCAACAGGGCTTGGGCTACATCGACAAGCGCCTTCTGAGTTTCATTCTGTTCAAGATATACCGCTCCCCTTGCTAAGTAAGGATAAAGAAGATTGTCTCGCTGCTTCAAGGCGCTGGTGAAACATTTAATTTTCCCCTCCGCATCCTGCGCCTGGAGTCCTTTCTCATACCACATTACAGCGGATAATTCGAGAAAAAGTTGTTTCTGCCTCTCTTTAAGTGCACTAATTTTCGCGGGATCGGCTGAGTCGAGCAGCTTTTTCATATCTTCCAGCTCTACTAAAATACGCGAGGTTTCCTGGTGGATCACCTGCACCCCGCGCAATTTCTGAGGATCATTCAAGATGGCTTGTAAAAGCGGATTGACCTCCTCAGAATTGATGACGGTTGTGCAGGAGAGATAGAGAACATCCACACCCTCCTCATGCTCCCATTTCTCGGATGAGATATTAGATTTTGTCACATTGGCAGCGAGTGCGGCAATCATGCTTGTCGAATCGGGTGGATTTGTGCGATACTGTGTGAGTTTGTCTCTGTTTCCTGCTAGGATGGTAGCCTGCTCAAGAAAGGAGATTGTTTCGTCACATAAAAGCTGCCTCGCTTTGAGGATTGCCAGTTTTCGCAGCTCCTTTTCGGTGTCGTTGGTGCCCCTGACCAGCCTCACGGTCTGAGTGAAGGTCATCTCCTCCGCTCGGACTATTCGGACTATAAGGCAAGCAGTGATCGAGATGACTGAGATGAAAAGAAATATCCGGAACATGAATGTTGTTCTCCAGAGGTCATCGAATTACCCCTGTAATGTAATCTCGTTGAGTATTGAACACATAAAAACCAGAGGTTATCCGATTCTCGATTTCTTCTTCTGGACTTTATCGGGAATCGAAAATTTATTATGTTGTTAATGAACTTGCATGAGGTATGTCATGAAGACCATTCCATATTATCGATCCACCGCCTGGATCTTGATGTTGTTGCTTCTAATGTTGAGTCACGAGGCATCCAGCCAGAGTTTCGGTCCACGATCGAACATTGTCGGCGTCTGGCGTATGACGCTGGAATCAGAAATCCACTTAATCTCCTTTCCCGTGCTCCCGGAGGAGAACGCCACCGTACCGGGTGTGTTTGGAGAGCAACTACCCGGCGGAATTTCCTGGGAGAATGCTAGTCGGATCTTGACCCTCAATCAGGATGGGTATTACGGCAGTTTCTTTAATTCAGAGACCAGACAATGGGAAGGTACGCTTGTCGATCTTGACTACCAGCATTCCTATTGGCTGGTTTTGCCGCCTGTCATAGAGCCGGTGAGGCTGGAATTGGTCGGAGCCGTACTTGAAGCCCAGGAGATCGACATGGGGACAATTTACCCTGGGATGAACCTAGTCGGTGCCGGTTTTCCGGTTCCCACTTCCCTCGCCCAGTCCGATTTAGTAGAGTCAGGATTTACCGGTTCCAGCTATCGGGTGACTTCGGATCGTGTGTATTCCTGGTCGGCGGGGAGCTTGGATCCGGTCTGGTTCGATCCGGTAAATGGCTGGCAGGGAAACTGGTTGAACTTCGAGCCCGGATTGGGGTATATCGTGGTCGTGGCACCTGGACGAGACGGTTTCGATTGGCGACGCCAATTCCCAGAAGGTTATCGTCCTCCAGACCATCGCAGACGTAATAATTATCAACCAAAAGATCCTGTACTCATACCGCTCCCCAATTTTAACCAGCCTCCTTGGGGAGATGGACCTCCACCCGGGATCGAGAAGAAAAGTTCATCCAAACGACAAAAACATGATCGTCAGGTTATACGATAAACAATTAGTTGCTGGAATGTTTTATTTCGTGCATTCCGAGCATTCCGTGTCTTCCATGGCTAGTTAAAGGGATAATACCATGAACACTACATTGCACCAACAGGAACGGAACGTACTGAGCAGATCGTGGTCTCTGAATTTCGTTCTTCGCGTAGGACTATTACTAGTTGTCGGTTTATTGCTCACTGTGGTCGCCAACTCAGCGCCTGTTCCTTGGACAGTCAGCAATTTAAATCCCGAAGGTGAGTCGACTTATGTTCGAGATTTCAACGGTGAAGTGTTGCCGGGCAATTTCCGGGTTCACCTCATCCTGGATATCGAAGGAGATGGTCCCGATCTCCCGGATAACGAACATGGACTCCCGACAGACGACGATGTGCTGCTGGCAAGTTGGGTCTCCATCCCCGGAGAAGGAGTTATACCCCAGGGAAGCTTTGAGTTTTACAGCACTGAAGACAGCGACGCCCTGGATAATCTGGTCGCGTATATCCGGGCGTTCGACGAGGTCGATCCTCAACAAGGCACTTATTATGTAAACTCTGAAGTGTTCAACGGACCCACGGTTCCGCAGAATGTGCAGACGATAGTTTTGATGCCGGATAGGATGACAACTGTCATCGGCAACCAGAGACCTTATTTGACTTATGATCCGATTGCCGTAGACATCGCGGCTGGAGATGAAGCGGTTGTGATCGTCTCCGTCGCGGATGATAATGAGGAGCTTACCTTCCGGGTGAACTGTGACAGTCTGCCCGGGGGAGCACTGAATGTGACAACTACTCGGCTCTCTCCTACCCAGTTGCGCATTTCCTGGATCAGTCCGTTCGACGCCACAGGATCACGTCAATTGACCTGCATTGTAAGCGATGGTTTTTACGAAGTATTCTTGCCGATTGTTTTCAGCGTCACGGCACCAACAGAGCTGCCACGCGCCTTCCACCTGCTCTCCCCGGTCGATATGGGCACCCTTTGGGAGACTGTCGGGTTCTCCTGGCAGGCGTCTCAGGATCTGCATGGGCAGGAAATCTGGTATGCAATATATTGGGCGACACGTGAGGATTTCGCAGATGCTGATTCACTCATCAATCTCGAAGCGACTACAATAACGATCGACTTTGACCCTCGAGTTGAAGGATATAATCCCAGTAATCCGGATCTTGGCGAGGTTTTAAAACTCCCGCGTAAACATTCAGAAATCGGGAGATTGAAAGAGCATAACCATGGTAATCTCTCTCGCGGTAATCATTTAGAACCTTCCCTTCCCGGCAGCTCCGTTTTTAAGGAAAATCTTCCAGCCACGGAATTCGATGTTGAACTTCCCGGTCAACTCATCACATCCGACGATCTGATTCAAAATCCCCAGGTGAAATCGCTGTATTCAACTCCCTCCGGCTTGCCAGAAGAATCTCCAACATTGACCGTGTTTGAAGGGGATACAATTTATTGGCGTGTCCGGGCGTATGATGCCGACCGCAACAACCGTTGGTCATCGGATACTTGGCGCGCCCTGGCGGAAATTCCCGATCCGCCGTCTCAGTTCAGCCTGATTTATCCACGGGACGGCGAGCATCTTCTGACATTAACCCCAACACTCAATTGGACTGCTTCTACCGATCCCGATCGAGATGATGAAGTGAGCTATGAAGTCATCTGGTCCGTCAATAACTGGACGACTTCCGACACCATATCCGGGATAGTCGGGACTACTTTTACCTTCGACGGCGATCATCTAGCCCTATTCCCAGGGGCAGAGAGATTCCTGGAAACACTGTTTGCGACTTTATCTTCTCATGCGGTTCAGTTGGATGAATTTGTCAACCAGGCGAAGGTTGACTGGAAAGTTGATGCGGTCGATCTGATCCGTCTCCGCACGCCATCGCGTGAAAGCTGGAGCTTCACCCTGCAAGACCCACATGCGCCAACCTATTTCGAACTGGTGCAACCTGTAGATGGGTACGTTTTACAGCCCGAAGACAGCGTGGTCACATTTTCCTGGCGCTCTTCAATGGATCCGGATGGATTCACAGGATTGCAATACACTTTCCGTCTGGCAAACAATCCCGATTTTGAAAACTCCGGCAACGTCGTTCTGACTGATACCACCTATCGATTCTTACGAGTGGATTTTCGTTGGGAAGAGATGGTCTATTATTGGAAAGTGGAAGCGCGGGATGTCACCGGCAGCATGACCGCTTCCGAGCAGGTCTGGTCATTCGAAGTGCCGCTGTGGACTTCGAGCGGCAATCAACGTGAATTGCCGACCAAGCTGGAGCTAAGTGCGGTCTATCCTAATCCTTTCAATCCTTCGATCTCGGTTGAACTCGCGGTACCCAAGACAGAAAAACTCACTTTACGCATCATGAATATCCTCGGTCAAGAGATGCTCAAGTGGGGTCCCCATGAAGTTCCCGCGGGGTACCAACGGATTACATTGAATCTTGACGCTAGACCATCAGGACATTATTTCCTGGTCATGGAGAACAATGATGGAGTAGTCGCCAGGAAACATATCACATTGGTTAAATAGGGCGTGAGGAGTGCGGAATGAAGGATGAAGAATGAAGAA
>CAZCRQ010000024.1:0-6497 GCA_964501095.1 uncultured bacterium
CAGTTTGAAGACCAGCTTCATGCTCAAAAGGTGATGCTGCTCAAGTGAAAATATAATTGACTTCTTTCCCATCCCATAATCTTTTATCCTCATCTGATAATCTTTCATCCCCATCCGGTATTTTTAATAATCCTGTACCTCCCGTCCGCGGTCAAACGCTTTGAGGTTCAATTCGACGGTTTTCGGCGGAACCATCTTGGAGATGGTCGCTTTCCAGATCTCTTCCGCAATCTCCAAACCGTTGGAAAGAGCGCCGAGCAAAATAGTGTTGGTCAAGCGTGAATTGCCCAATTCCAAGGCGATTTTCTCCGCGTCCAACGACACTACTTTTCCTGCGCAGATGGTACGTGCCTGCTCGAGGGCATCCTCGGGATAGTGAGCGGCTTTTTTCCCGCCGCCAGTCGGAGGTTTGATCTTCTGCGTCGAGGTGATCAGCACGCCTCCCGGTTTCACTTCATGGGCGAAACGCAGCGCTTCCGCGACCTCAAAACCGAGCACAGCATCCGAAGTCCCGCCGGCGATCAGGGCGCTATAAACCTTCTGTCCAAAACGCACATGGCTGGTAACCACTCCCCCGCGCTGGCTCATCCCATGAACCTCCGATTTCTTGACATCATACCCGGCTCGCAGCGCCACTTCACACAGAATATTGCTCGCCAGCACCACCCCCTGACCGCCGACTCCGACAATCAGCACATTGAAAACACGGTCGTTCATACGCTTGTTCATACGATCGCCTCCTTCACGGTGGTGAGGGGATGGATGACGTCGATCGGGCAGACCTGCATACAGAGGGTGCAGCCAGTGCAGGCATCGGGATCGATCACCACCTTTGCCAATCCTTTATCAGTTAATTCGCCGGACTCGCTGATGGCGGGGCAGCCGATGCGCAGGCAGGCGGCGCAGCCGTTGCAATCTTCATCCACCCAGTATGGCTGGGGACGGATTTTCTTCGGGAACAGCGCGCAGGGACGACGCGTGATGATCACTGATGGTCCTTCGTACTCTACAGCTTCCTTCACCTGCTCCAGCGTCTTCTGGAAATCGTAGGTGTCGACGTTGATGACCTTCTCCACCCCGAGGGCGCGGATCACTTTCTCGAAGTCAAAGCGTTTGGTTTCCTTGCCCATCAGGTCGCGTCCGGTGCCCGGGTGATTCTGCCCGCCGGTCATGGCGGTGATGTCATTATCAACGATCACTACGGTCACCTTGGCGTTGGTGTAAACTAAATCAACCAATCCGGTGATCCCGCTGTGGACGAAGGTGGAATCGCCGATCACCGCAACAGTCGGATGTTTTTTATTGGTCTGAGTTAAAGCGACACCGATGGCATTGGGGATCGAGGCGCCCATGCAGAAGCAGGTGTGGAGGCTTTCTAGCGGGGGAAAAGCTGCCAAGGTATAACAGCCGATGTCGCCGAAAGCATCCGCCTTGATCTTCTTCAACGCCATAAAAACTCCGCGATGCGGGCAACCGGCGCAGAGTACCGGTGGACGCGCGATCACATTCGCCCCTCTTCTACTAATCGGAGCACTGTCGCGCAAACCAGCATCATGCAGACCCTTGGCGACTTTATCCAGATTCAACTCCCCTTCACGCGGGAAGTATTTTTTCCCTTCGCATTTGATTCCGACAATCTTCGCCTCTTCTTCGAGAAAAGGCTCAAGCTCCTCGACGACAAGCACCTGTTTGACATGATTCGCTAATTTTCTCGCCTTGTCCGCTGGGAAAGGAAAAGACATCCCGACTTTAAGGAAGCTGGCATCCGGAAAGAGTTCACGGATGTATTGGCTGGCAACCCCATCGGTGATGAAGCCAACTTCCCGGCTCCTCAATTCCAAGCTGTTGCCTTCCCAGTCATTGGAAAATTTCGCCAGTTCGAGAGAACGCAGCTCAGCGAGACGGTGGAGAGGACGGGCAAAATTGGGCATCATCACGTACCGTGGGATGTCACGATCGAACGATTCCCCGCGCACCGGCTCGCGCCAGGCACCTAATGTCACCAGGCTCTTCGCATGGGCGATACGAGTGGTTTCACGAAGCATCACCGGCACTTGGTATCGTTCTGAGAGATCATAGCCCAGAATCATCATATCGTGGGCTTCCTGACTGTCCGCGGGTTCGAGCACCGGGATTTTGGCGAACTTGCCGAGAATCCGATTGTCCTGTTCGTTTTGGCTGGAGTGCATGTCGGGATCATCGGCGCAGACCAGCACAAATCCCCCCCTGGCACCGGAGAAAGTGAAGGACATCAAGGGATCCATCGCTACATTCAAACCGACATGTTTCATGGCGACCATAGTCCGCGTGCCGGTCAAGCTCGAGCCGATCCCCACCTCGAGCGCTACCTTCTCGTTCGGCGACCATTTGGCGTAAATCCCGGGGAACTTGCTGAAGACTTCGAGGATTTCCGTGGAAGGCGTGCCCGGGTAAGCGCTGGCGAAGTACACACCAGCTTCACGCGCTCCGTGGGCGATGGCTTCATTTCCAAATAACAGGACTCTGTTCCTTGTATCACTCATTGAATTCTTCCAAGATTTTTATTCCCTTAAGAAGTTTTTTACCAGTTGGAACAAGGAAGAAGGCACAAAGGGGGCACCGGAAAACCGTGCTTTTGCGCCTTTGTGCCTTCAAGTTTTGTTCTATTTTCCGCTCAGCTTATTTCAACAAAACCACTTTCTGGATAGAGGAATACTGATCCGTTTTAAGTCGCACCAGGTAGATTCCTGAGGCTAAACCGCCGGCATCCCAAGTGGTGTTGTAATTACCTGCCGGACGTACGGCTTTCAGAAGTTCCGCCACCAGTCGTCCGGAAATGTCATAAACTTCAATGGTAACCTTGGAAATTTCCGGCAAAGTGTAAGAGATCGAGGTGGTCGGGTTGAACGGATTGGGATAAGCGGCAGAGACCTGGAAACCATAAGGTAAATCGTCCGTGGGATTGTCGACCTTCAGCTCGCCGGCGGTCACTTGCACTGCGAACTGATAGAAACCCGCCGCAGCGTTGAATATATAACTGTCGGCAGTCCGCATATCGAGCGAGGTGCTATTCGCGGGATCGATAAAAGTGAATTCGTAATCCGCCGGAGTTGTGTTGATAAGTCGTTGCCAGCCGATTGTAACATCACCGGGACGGAAAACTTCCACCTTGATATTGAAGTCGGTCTGCTCATTATCCATCGGTTCGCGGATGTCATAGAGGAATTTGGTGATTTCACCATTCACCCATTCCAGATGCTCGAAATAAGCGTGAAGAGCAAGCGCTTCGGACATGATCGGTGGTTCGGCGAAGTCGAACCAGGGATCGAACTCATCGGACGCCAGGGAGTTGGCGCCCAGCGTGGCTATAGTGTAAATGGTGTCTTGCGCGGTAAAGGCAAGAGATAGGTTCCAGTCGCGTTCTGTACCGTCATCCGTTTCTTTCCGCGGCATTATACGATCGGGGAATGCCGGTGCCGGACCGCCCGGATCCGGAAGCGTCATGGTCAGATTCGGCACCAGTACCAGGAACCAGTAACCTTTCCAAGGCTCGAAGGTCGTGGTCGGGGCAAAGCCGTTGTAATAACCCCACCAACCGTAGGTAGGATTGGAGGTGTGCATGCAGGGAACCATTAAACCATACACCGCCGCTTCTTGCGCCGAATAGGTGAAATCACCGTAAGTGAAGGATGCGTATCCAAGCCAAGTTGGATAGGAGTATGGGCATCCGATCATGTTCCAGGGATACTCCAACTCCCAAGTGAAATCGCCGTCATACTCTTCACCTGCCAAATCAAGGCTGATTATTCCTGGTGCGTGAGCGATTCCCAGCCAATATCCCTTGCCCAGTTCCATGACCTGTTCGTACGGATTGGCGGGATAGATCGGGAACATGCCCCAAGTATAGTTAAAACCGATCATCGTCCAGACACCGGGATAAAGGATATCATCGTTGAAGTTAGGTCCTGGATTCGGATCATCGGGAATCACCGGCACACTCATCAACCACCAGCCGCCAGTGTATTGATACGGCACCGGCTCGCAGCAGATATATTCCCAGAGATCAAGGATGCACATGCCTCCACCTTCCAGGGCGATGTAAGCATAACGTCCACGAATATAGAGATCCCGCACGACGCCGTTGGGAACTTCATGCACTTCAATCAATTGTAGATTTCCCAGGTTATGCGCATCATAGACACGTAATCCACTGTTCCCATCCGCCAGGAAGACATACTTGCCGATCACTTCCACATCATACGTCACCCCACCGGTGAAAACACCGCCGATGGAGTCCGGAGATTCGAGAGAGGTCAACTCGAGAATGTACAATCCTCTCGCCCCATTGGCGACAAACGCATAGTTTCCGAAGACTTCCACATCGTAGGTAATGGCATCCGGGAATGAAGTCGTATATAATCCGATTTCGCAATCGGTTCCGATTCCATTGCCGAAGAGATCGACCATGATGGTTGGTTCGTCGCTGTCATCGCTGAGGATGGTCGTCATTCCAGTGTAGTATTGGATTGCCAAGGGAGCAAAAGTGATGCTGAGAACTTCTGATTCCCCCTGGTTCAGGATCACATTCTGTAGTGTTTGCGCAGAAAAGCAGGTCCCTGTGGTAGTGACGGAGGAGACAGTCAAAGCAGCATCACCGATATTGGTGATTGTCAGATCGAGGGTCAGGGCTTCTCCGATAAATAATGCGCCAAAATCGAGTATCGGGGGGATCACCTCAATCTCCGGCTCGGGAGCGGCAACTCCCTCACCTAGGAGGACGACTATTACTGTCGGCTCATCGGGATCATCGCTGGTGATAGTAACCGTACCGGTGTAATTCTGAGCGGCGGTGGGTGAGAAAGTAATCGCCATGGTTGTTGATCCATCGGGCGGAACGGTGACATTAGTCAATGGAGGAGCGGAGAAACCATTTCCGGCTGTCACTGCGGAAAAGATGGTCAGATTAGCCGTGCCGACATTGTAAATAACCAGATTCATGGTTTCTGTATCTCCGACCAGCTCCGGACCGAAATCAAGCGTCTCCTGCACTTCGATGTCCTGGGTGTATTGCCCTCCGCCTCCGCCGCCACCACCGCAATCACCGATCTCGTAATTGAAATAAACCGCCCAATTGGGTCCTGGAAATCCATTTTCTCCCGCCCAGGCGGATTCCGTTTGCTGATAGCGATTGACTGTGGCGTGAGTGGCGAAGAAGGCATTTACACCATAAAGCGCTTCATCCAATTCGATAGAATAAGTGAACTGGATAAGGTTGTTGTGTGTTTGATGATAGGGGAACTGCCCGGGTATCGGATTGCCGTTTGATTGTGGAATGTCGTCCAGGGTTTCCCCAAAGGCGATGTGCGTTTCCTGTAATCTCCACCCAGATAGCGTGTTGAATTGAATGTTGATCAGGTTGCTGCCGTCTTCCTGCCAGACTCGGACATACCCAGCATCGTTATTCTGTCCGGCATAGAGGGAAAAGTTTTCCGGACCGGTGCAGTATTCATGGCAGTCGATTTCCGGATAGCGTCCATGTTGGCCGCTCCCGATCGGCGGTACGCCTTGTAACATGACGCATTCGAGGTCCATAATGCTCAATCCGCGATCGCCATCGGCAAAATAGCCGGTATTACCAACGATATAGGAACAATAAATCTGACCGCCCTGATTGTAATGCGCCACCAGTTGAAGGTCTGACGGATCGCTGACATCGAAGACATAAAATCCATCCGACAGCGTGCCGACATAAAGATGAATGCCGTACAATCGCACTGATATAGCGGGACTGTTGAATTGGAAACGCGCCTCCTCGATCTCGGTTGGATTAAACGGATCGAAAACGTAAATCACGCGCAAATATCCCTCATAATCAGCTACAAAGGCGTAGAATCCCATCACTTCAACATCGTAAGCGATAAAATCGTCCGGATCGAATGAAGATATTACGGTAGGTGTTTCAGGATCAGTGACATCGATGACCTTCAAGCCCGCAACATTATCAGCCACGAAGGCATAGTTGTTGTAGACATAGACACCATAAGCGGCTTCGGTCGCAACACAACCAACTACTTCGATTTGTGCAAACACATTGCCGGCAAGCAGCAATGCGATAATTCCTATAACAAGACCAAGTTTTTTCATCGCCATTCACCTCTTTAAAATTAACCTTGATGTGTGTTCCAAAGGAAACTAATTATAAAACGTTGAATAACGGGAATTTACCTCTTTATCAGTGGAGAATAAAGTCCCATACGTTAGAAGTTAAGATCTAAAAAGTCCCCGTGATGTGATTCATGCACATTAGGATCATTTCTCGGAGACAATTGTAGCATGGGCGTCTCGCCCATGGTACGGACTTCACGGGCGGGACGCCCGTGCTACTTACTCCACCATTTACTCCACCATTTACTCCACCATCACCGATGTAGCATGGGCGTCTCGCCCATGGTACGGACTTCATGGGCGGGACGCCCGTGCTACTTACTCCACCATTTACTCCACCATTTACTCCACCA
>CAZCRQ010000024.1:6597-17119 GCA_964501095.1 uncultured bacterium
ACCGATGTAGCATGGGCGTCTCGCCCATGGTACGGACTTCATGGGCGGGACGCCCATGCTACTTACTCCACCATTTACTCCACCATTTACTCCACCATCACCGATGTAGCATGGGCGTCTCGCCCATGGTACGGACTTCACGGGCGGGACGCCCATGCTACTTACTCCACCGTTTACTCCACCATCACTGACTCCGGATCGATCGGCATCAACAGCAATGGTTCACCTTGATCAATAGCATCAAGAAATGTTTTCGTCTTGATCATCTCGCGAATCGTTTCCGGCAAAGCTTTCAAGGCGATATACTGGATCTCGCCCTCTATCTCGATGCCATGGACTACCGGATAGAAGGTAATATCGACCACTTTTTCCTTTTTGATTCCGGCAGCTTCCTTGGCTATATCTATGGCAGTCAATAGTCCACCGTTGACATCAACCAATCCGAGGTCCAGCGCATCTTTGCCCGACCAGATTCGTCCCTGACCAAGTTCATGCACACGTGAAGTGTCTAAATCGCGCCCCGCGGCAACAAAACCGACAAATCGTTCATACATCGTTTCCATGGAATGCATGATCTTTTTCTCTTCATCCTCATTCCACCTACGCCTGGTTTTCCACATATCGGCATGTTTTCCGCGCATCACCCCATCATGGCTGATTCCTGTTTTTTCATACAGATCTTTCAAGACCAGTTTCAGCCCAATTACTCCAATGGAACCGGTAATGCATGTCTCGGGAGCGACAATAGTATCCGCTTTACAGGCGATATAATAGCCGCCCGAACCGGCGACATCGGACATGGAGACAATGACCGGGATGTGACGGACATCTTTAAGCGTGTCATTGGTCGTTCGTTCGATTTCACGCAGGATAATGTCGGAAGCCAGAGCTGAACCACCGCCGGAATCGATACGGAAAACAATTGCCTTGACACGAGAGTCGCTTCGCGCCTGACGGATCGCCTTTGCTATCGTTTCGCTCCCCATGATTTTACCACCTAATAGCTCCCGCTTCGACTCTCCTTCCATGATACTGCCAACCGCATAGACAACGGCGATCCGTGGCGAGGTCATATCATCCCAAACCAATTCAGCCGGTTTCTGCATGAAGTAGATTTTGGAACTGACAAAACGAGGCTTTCTCCCGGTGAATTCCTCCTTAATTTTTTCCTCCACTTGATCTTCAAAAGCAATGCCATCGACCAATCCGTGTTCCAGCGCTTCATCGGCATTGAACATCGCTTCGTCGACCCAGTTTTTCACTTCATCCGGTGAAATACCGCGCCCTTCGGCAATTGCGCCGGTGTATGCTGTCCAGATCGTTTCCACCACGGCGTCGATCGCTTCCTTCGCTTCCTCCGACATATCGTCACGCGACAAAATTTCTCCCGCGGATTTATATTTGCCGACATGGAGAACCTGCGCCTCGATCCCAAGTTTCTCCAAGAGGCTGCGAATAAAGGGCATCGTGGCTCCGATACCCGGAATGATGACTTCCCCCGCCGGATGAACCAGGACTAAATCACCCACACTGGCGAGATACATTCTTCCCAAGGTATAATCGTTGGAATACACGAAAATTTTCTTCCCCGCCGCTTTAAAGTCCAAAAGTGATTCACGGAACTCCGCCAGGTCGCTTGTCCCGATAGATAAGCCGTCGAATTTCAGCAGCAAGCCTTTAACCTGATCATCCTTTTCCAATCGCTCGATTTTTTGCAGCAGCTCGTGAATAGTCATCGCTTTCGGACGGAAAAGACTGAACGGTTCAGGCTCTTCGACAATTTTACCCGAAAGTTTCATCGTGACCACTTTCGGTTTATCAAGGAACGCAAACGGCTCGGGACGAAATTCATCCGAAATACGTATCCAGGAGGTTCCCATGTAAGCGGGAGACCCACTCACGTTGGACATGCGATGACCCGAATGGGAAGCGAGTTCGGTATTTTCATTATAGAGTGAGATGCCAGCGAAGGTCAGTTCACTGTCCATGGCGTAACCGGCGCGCAATGCGAAGCCAGGTATCGGTTGAAGCTGAAGGGTAAAGGTGGGATCGAGGTTATCGCCGTAATCATTCTTCCCCACAGCCCAATCGGCATTTGATCTCCATAAAGCGGCGTCGGCAGTCAGAGTCAGTCGCGGACAGAAGGGACGTAACGCCAAGCCTAAATGGTAACTGGGATCCAAATTAACATTCAGTTCATTCCCGAGTGTATCCATCACGATACTTTTCGGACAGTTGACTTCCGTCACCTGCGCACCAATCGAAAGCCATGGAGTCGGACGCACCAGCAATCCCAGATCCCAACTGTTCTGACGGTTCAAACCACCGCTCCAGTGATATGCCCAACCCAAATTGAATCCTTCGGAGAATTCTACCGAACTGCCCCAGGTATAGCGTGTGGCTGCATGATCTTCACGTGTGGCTTCAATTCCGAAACCAAGACTTTCCAGATTGATTCCGAATCCCCATTGATCGTTAAACTGGTAAACGGTATTGACACCACCCAGGTAAGGCGCGGCGAATATAAGTCCGGAACCACCATCCTCGCCGATACCGGCGGGATTTGTCCAGATCGCCGCCGTTCCGCCAGGGAGAGCGCGCGGACTATAAGGGATCGATATGATGGTGTACATCCCTGGTCCATTCACATAATTGCCGCCCAATGGGGTGAATGGCTCGCTATTTACAGCAAGGGCTAACATTAAAATCGCAAGAACGATTAGTGCTACTCTGACCTGTTTCATCCTTCTGTCCTCTTTAAATATGTGAGAATTGACTATTCCGCCAATGCAACACATAAATTAAATAAAAAATGCCGGTTCATTGTTACAATTTCTAACATCCTGTCCATCCTATAAATCCTTGTTACTGCCTACATCCGGCTCTGTCTCATGATCAACAGAGCGATCAACGCTTCTTCTAAGGAGCGATCGGTTGTCATCAGATAATGGCTGATTCGATGCAGAGCACAGCCGGAATGGATCGTTTCTAAAAACTGATTCATCTCTTCCTGGTAGGCGTCACGTATCTGCCAGGGACTGGCGATTATATATTCCTTGGTTTCCAAGGCTTCAAAACGGGATTCTCGATCAAAGCCGAAATCGAGTTCTCTCGGATCAAGGATTTGAAAGACCAGCACTTCATTGCCGTTATGACGGAAATGGTGCAGCCCCGATAAAATGACTTCCGGATCATCGAGGAGATCGGAGATAAGTATCACCAAACCGCGACGTCCGATCTGCTCCGCCATTTGATGCAGCACGTCTCCGATTTTTGTGCGTCCCTCGACTCTATTCCTCTCCATCGCCGACCAGAGGACATTACGCCAGGTAACCGCACTGCGTGGCGGGTAAAACTCGCGCAGCTTCTCATCGAACAAACCCAACCCGACCGCGTCGCGTTGCCCCAAAAGTAAATAGACAAACGCCGCTGCCAGGCTCTGTCCATAATGTGCCTTGCTGATCTCACTACCGGAGGCAAAATCCATCGAGGCGCTTAAGTCCAATAAAATCACCGCTCGAAGGTTGGTCTCCTCCTGGTACTGTTTGATATAGAACCGGTCAGTACGCCCGAAGACCTTCCAATCGACATGTTTAAGCGGATCGCCGGGCTGATACATCCGATGCTCGGCGAATTCTACGGAAAATCCATGATACGGACTGCGGTGCAATCCGGTGAGAAAACCCTCCACCACCACCCGCGCCCGCAAAGACAACGGTTCCAGGCGATGGATAAGGGTTGAGGAAATTAACTCGCGATCTCGTTGATCTAACATTTGATAATTATTGTCTCTGATAAGTAAGGATAACCTATTGTAAAAGCCCGCTTTAGCGTGACGCTCTCGAACAATTGAGATTCATTATTCATTAAGCTGAAGCATACTACAAGCGCACTTAAGTGTGCTTTTGATGTTGAATTCCGAATTATACACCCTTGCTAAAGCAAGGTGCTAGCGAACAGCCCGCTAAAGCGGGCAAACTTTAGTTAATTGATCTGGAATCAATGCTATCAAATCATCTGACATAGACTACTAGGGTCTTCGGTTAGGTACTAATATACTGAATATGGTTAGTGATTACTAACCGAAAAAACATATCCGTGATAGCTTAAACATTTTACCGGCATCCAATTTTACTCAATTCTGTCGTATATTGAGAAGTTACCCGAGGTGTCATTCCCACGAAACAGGCTGTCCGAGAATGGAAAGATACTCATTGGGTGCCCTGCACTACTTGTTGTGCAGAAAACATGGAGAGATAGCTATATAAATACACAGTTGCCTGGATTCCCACCTTCGTGGGAATGACACCTTGGGTGATTATGTGGTGTCAGGCGTCCATGCCTGACACAAGGTTGCTGTTTTTCCGTCAGCCGAGGACGGCTGACGGCACAAAGAGTCAGCCGAGGACGGCTGACGGCACAAAGAATAATGGCACCGTCAGCGAGATTTTCCGTTCAATGGATAATCAATCTAAACTAAGCACACTACCTTCAGTCGATCGCGTTTTAGCATCGCCGTCACTCGCTGAATGGCGTGAGAGCCGTTTTACGACGGAAGCGGTTCGTGAAGCGCTCGAAGAGATTCGCGCCGAGTTGCGAAGCGGCCCAGCGATAATTCCTCCAATCGATGAGATCGCCAATCGCGCTTGCAGGTTACTCGAAAAGCGGTTTGTGCCTCGTCTTCTTCGTGTGATCAACGGAACTGGAATTTTAGCCCACACCAATCTTGGCAGAGTGCCGCTAAGTGAAGAAGCGATTGCGGCGATGGTCGAAGCGGCTCGCGGATACTCTACTCTCGAATATGACCTGGATAGAGGCGAACGCGGGTCTCGTCATTTCCTGGTGCATCAACTGCTCACCGCTTTGACCGGCGCTGAGGACGCTCTGGTAACGAATAATAACGCCGCCGCTTTGCTTCTCGCCTTGACCGCTTTGGGGCGACGCAAGGAAGTGATAGTATCGCGCGGGCAATTGATAGAGATCGGCGGCAGTTTTCGCCTCCCGGAAATCTGCCGGGCGGGTGGCGTAAAAATGCGTGAAGTTGGCACAACCAATCGCACTCGTCTCTCTGATTACGAAGAGGCAATAACGAGTAAAACCGCCCTGCTGCTGAGAGTTCACGCTTCCAATTACCGGATCGTAGGATTTACCGAAGAGACCTCCCTGTTGGAACTTGTAATGCTGGGAAAAAGACATCAAATTCCAGTCGTGGATGACTTGGGCAGCGGAGATTTGATTGGTGTCAGCGAACGAATCGGTCTAGCAGGAGAACCGTTGGTAATGACAAGTGTCCACGCCGGAGCGTCTGTGGTTACTTTCAGCGGTGATAAGCTTCTGGGTGGACCACAGGCTGGGATCGCTGTCGGGCAGGCGGAGATGATCACTAAAATGCGGAAACACCCGTTGATGCGCGCCGTGCGTCCCGGCAAGCTTACTTTTGCTGCGCTGGACGCCACCTTGCGCGCCTATCTGTTCCCCAGTGCACTTGGAGAAAAGCTGCCCCTCTGGAAAATGTTGGAAGCGTCATTGGAAACACTGGAAAAGAAGGGGAAATTACTGATCGCAGCCATTGAGGACTCCGTTAAAGCCAAGGGATTTCAAGTGAATCTGCTTATGTCTGAAGCGTATTCCGGCGGGGGATCGCTGCCGACACAATGTCTGCCCAGCCGCGCTATCACTTTCAACGCTTCGGGACGGAAACTCCTGCGCCTGCAAAAACATCTTCGACAGGGGAATCCCGCGCTGATTGGGTATCTTAAAGACAGCAGCCTGAAACTCGATTTACGCACGATGCTGCTGGAATCTGATGAGGAAATTATTCAGGTGATCCAATCAGCGCTTTTACAAAGGTGACTATTATTGTAGGGGTATTTTTTCGAAGCAGACAGTACGAGAATACGAGCCGTTCGAGGAGGTATAAATATGAAAACATCTCGATTACTTAATATCCTAATTCCCATCCTGTTTATGTTCGGTTTCTCCCTCCCGATGCGGCTTCAGGCGGAGACAGTCTTCCAGTTGGATATCGACGCCCCGATTCATCCGGTGACGATGCGCTTCATCGAGCAGGCGATCGAGAGGGCGGACAAAGAGGGAGCAGAAGCATTGGTGATCCGTCTCGATACGCCGGGGGGTCTGATGGAGTCGATGCGGGTGATTACGAAGGCGATATTGAACTCCCCGGTACCGGTAGTGGTGTATGTGGCACCGGAAGGTGCGCGGGCAGGATCGGCGGGTGTGTTCATCACCCTGGCGGCGCACATCGCGGCAATGGCACCTGGCACTAATATCGGCGCAGCAACTCCAGTCACCATTGGAGCGCCTTCGGATACCTCGAAGAGTTCTAAATCCAGTGAAGAAGCCATGCTGGCGAAGATCACTAATGACGCTGTTGCACAGGCGCGGACATTGGCGGAGCGTCGGGGACGCAACGCCGATTGGGCGGAAAAGGCAGTTCGCGAGGCGGCAAGCATCACCGCTACCGATGCCCTGGAGAAAAATGTTATCGATCTCATCGCAACCTCGACAAATGATCTGCTCCGGCAAATCGATGGGAAAACAATTGAAACGGTGAAGGAGAAAGTAGTTCTGCATACCGCAGAGGCAAAGATCATTCAGATCGAGTTGACCTGGCGTGAGAAGTTTCTTCTCACCCTGGCGAATCCCAACCTTGCTTATGTTTTTCTCCTGATTGGCATTTACGGACTTATTTTTGAAATTTACAATCCCGGGGCGATAATACCCGGTGTCGTCGGAGTAATCTGTCTGATTCTGGCATTTTTCGCCTTTCAGACATTGCCTCTCAACTGGGCAGGATTGTTGTTGATTATTGTCGCGATTGTCATGTTTCTCCTGGAGGTTAAGGTGGTCAGTTATGGTTTTCTCACGCTTGGCGGTGTTGTCTCACTTGTCATCGGTTCCATCATGCTGTTCAAGAGTCCAATCCCGGCGCTGCGAGTTTCCTGGAGCGTGATCCTCCCGACGGTAGTGGGAACGGTATTATTCTTTCTCTTTGCGATCACTTTTGGAATCCGTGCGCAACGTAAGAAAGTCACCACTGGACATCCGGGGATGATTGGTGAAGAAGGAGAAGCGGTGACGATGCTTAATCCTGACGGCAAGGTGAAAATCGGGAGTGAATACTGGAATGCAACGGCGGACAACCCTCCAGTTGAAGTAGGCGCTCCGATTGTGGTGACCGGCGGCAACCGTCTCCGCCTGACCGTTCGCAGCCGCAAGTAAAATCACCATGACATCGCCGTTTCGGGGTATCTTCGTCATCAGTCTGGCATTTACTATCGGTTTACTCGTCGGAGAGTGGGGTCCTTCACATTTCTCTCGTCTCTGTCTTGCCGTAGCTGTCCTTATTATCGTTTTTGCCATTTCCCGTGTTCCCCAAGCGACTCAAATATGCAACATCCTCTTGATTGTGCTCTGGCTGCTTCTTGGTTGGACACGAGCCACAAAACCTCTCGCACCATCTCTCCCGCCGGGACGGGCATGGATTGAGGGAAGGGTGAGACTGCCGGTGGAAGATGATTCCAGCGGGAGGAGAATCCGTCTCTCTCTGGAAAAATGGCGTCAGGGAGAGCGTGTCGGGAAGCTAACCGGTGGCGCGGTTGCCCATCTTCCCACGAAAATCCCGGTTTTTGCCGGGGATAAAGTTCGATTGATTGGAGAACTGGCATCTCATCCAAAGGCGCGAAATCCTGGTGAGTTCGATGCCAACGCTTATTGGGAGATTCGCAACGTACATTACCAGATTCGATCGTCACGCCAGCTTGAAATTATCTCCTCGGCTGACTGGCTTCATCTTCCCCAGCGATGGATCGACCAGGCACGCCGGTATGTAGCTGCCAAGGTCCGGCAGGTGTGCGATGCTTCGACTGCTCCGCTCGCCATCGCGCTGCTCACCGGCGATCGCTCCGATTGGGATCGCGCCGCACGTGATCAATTTGCGCAATCCGGATTGATGTACCTGGTGGCGATCTCGGGACTCCATGTCGCCCTGTTCGCCGCGATGCTCTACCCGGTTTTTTCACTCCTGCATATTCCTCGAATGGTGAGTTTGCTGCTGACGCTTATTTTAGTTTGGATATATGTTCCCTTTACCGGCGCCAACCCTCCGGTGCTGCGTGCGGCGGTGATGTTGACCCTGTTGACCGGCGGGCAGTTGTTCAAACGTCAATATCGCAGCGGATATTCTCTTTGCCTGGCATACCTGTTATTGCTTTTCCTGCATCCGGAGGGATTACGAGATATCGGATTTCAGCTCAGCTTTGCCGGAACCGCTGGAGTTCTCTATGCCTGGAATGTCTTTCACCGCTGGCGATCGCCTTCCCTTGTTATCAAGCTGCCGACTTATGCCCGCGCACCGGTCAGCCAATTGTCCAATCTTTTTTTTCTGCTGTTGATTTCTCTTGGCGCTTGGTTAATAAATGCGCCATTCATCATCTGGCATTTCGGGAGACTCCCCTGGTTTGCTCCACTCATCGCGTTGCCGGCATTAGGACTGGTCTATTTGGTATTGATCGCCGGATGGCTGATGGTGATGTTTTCAACTCTGCCTTTCCTCCCCGAGGTATTCGGCGCCTCACTGCATACTTTGTTGATATGGCTTGAATTACTGATAAAGTCATCACTTCGTCATTTGCCAGCCTCTGATTTTCTCTCGGCGGGAGATGCTTTGGTCGCCGCTATTGCTACATTAGTCTGGCTCTATTTGTTGCTGAGAATGATACGTCGTCCTCTTCCGTCTCTGCTTATTGGTTCCCTGGCGACAGCTTCCCTTCTGCTGTTCAAATCCGCCTGGCTGCCGGATAATGCGGTTAAACTCGGCATTCTCGATGTCGGGCAGGGCGATGGCATCCTGATTCGTTCGGGAGATAAAACTGTAGTTATCGATGGCGGACCTGGGGATGGCAATCCTTTGATCCAACAACTTCGCCTAACCGGTTGCGATGATGTTGACCTGTTGATTTTGACTCACGGCGATGCTGATCACTGTTCCGCCGCGATTCAATTGGCGCATAGCATTCCGGTTCGAGCCGCCCTGGTTGGTCCGGAAATCCAGCGCGATCAGACCGGTTATCAAGCAGTCCAGGCGTTGATGAATGCGGGAACTCCGCTGTATGCAGGGTGTAAAAATATGACCGTCATTTTGGGTGCACTCGGTAAGATCGATGTGCTTTATCCCCTGAGAGATGTCAACTTTGACGCCTATTCGGACAACGAGTTGTCACTGGTGCTGCTTTGGGAGGTGAATGACGTCGCTTGCGTGTTCCCCGGCGACATCCCCTCCGGAGTCGAGTATTATCTGGCAAAACAGGGCGTCTTAAGCGATATTCACCTGTTGCTCGCCGCACATCATGGAAGCCGCTATTCCACTTCTTCAGTGTGGTTGGAATCGCTGAAACCAGAGATTGTGGCAATTTCCTGCGGACGGGGAAATCCTTATGGACATCCGGCACCGGAAGTACTTGAACGGATTGGCAGAATCGGCGCGGTTACATATCGTACCGATCAGGAGGGCGCGCTTCTCTTCCAAATCAAAAATAGGGGCATTGCACCGCTTGCTTGGTCGAGCTGGTGGTAGGTTCTTGTTGAAACCATTTTTCGCGCAGAGACGCGGAGACGCTGAGAATAACAAATTGGCAAAGGAGAGTTTCATGAAAGGTGAAGATAAGGGAAATCCTGAACAATCCACCCCTTTAACAGTTCTGCCTCTCACCAAAGCTCGGTGGAATGACTTTACAACACTTTTTGGGGAACAGGGCGCCTGTGAGGGGTGCTGGTGCATGTTTTGGCGCTTACGGCACAAGGAGTACCAGACTGGACGGGGTGAGATCAATCGTGATAAGATGAAAAGCCTGGTTGAAAGGGGTGTGGTGCCCGGATTGATTGGCTATCTTCACGAAGAGCCAATTGCCTGGATTTCCCTTGCCCCAAGAGAAGAATATATTCGCCTGGAAACATCAAAGATCTTAAGTCCGGTGGATGAATCGCCGAATCTCTGGTCGATTGTCTGCTTGTTCATTGCCAAGCCATGGCGTCGGAAAGGATATTCAGTTCCCTTAATTCGCGCCGCGGTGCAATATGCCTTCTCAAAGGGCGCGAAAGTCGTGGAAGCATATCCATTCGATATTGAGAAAAAGGAGCCGGATTCCTGGGTTTTCACCGGAATTGCCAAAATGTACCGCTCGGCTGGATTTGAAGAAGTTCTCCGTCGCAGCCCCAGACGTCCGATTATGCGGTTTTCTTGTAGTTAAGATGAAGACTTATTTAAACCGTGAACAACTTTTCAGATGCGCTGTGATTCGATCTTCTCGCAAGGTAACGATTCTGGCTCGCGCTGAGCCACAGGAGCCCGTAGGATAACAGACTTGAACCCACCTGCTCCAAGGAATACAGGACTGTTATTCTACCTAGCTCTACGATTATATTGAAAACTCAAGTTTTCGGAAACAATATTTTAGCGCTATTGCAGCTAATGTTATACCAACAAAAAAATTAATAAGATTGT
>CAZCRQ010000025.1:0-17005 GCA_964501095.1 uncultured bacterium
CGGCAATACAATTGAAACACCTAAAAAACCTAATTATTTAAATTCCAATAGTTTCTCATGAGTTTCAATAAATTTTAGGATTTTTAGACTCTGTCCGGTTGGATCAAGTTTTATCAAGATGTCAAAAGTGTTTTCGAAGTCGCCCATCATATAATATACATCCGCTAAAGCAATCTGAACATCCTCATCGTCTGGAAAAATCATCAAGCTTTTTTTATAACAAGCGATTGCTTTATCATAATTATTGACTTGAGAATAAGCGAAGGCGAGATTATTCAGGACTTTCACATTGTAAGGAAATTCCTCCAGCGCTTTCTCGAAGTCTTCTATTGCTTTAGGATATTCTCCCAGAATTACATGCGCATATCCGGTATATCCTCGCAGGGGATTGTTAAAACGATGTACTGTATAAAATGGATTTATTACTTTATCTACTACATCGATAATTTCAGGATAATCAAGGTTTCTACGAGAGAAATGAGCGTCTTTTAACTGATTCTCGCTATGAATACGGTTGAATCCATCATAAATAGCTAATAATGATAATAAGGCGGTAGAGATCAAGATCGAGAACGAAATGACCGAGGGTATTCGTCGCCTCACATTAAACTGACTATGGTAGGTTTCGATGATAACCGCGAGAATAAGCGCCAAATATACAGTATGTTCGATTCGCTCTCGTGGATAGCAGAAGAAGGAAAATATCGCATAACCAACCAGGACGAAACACATCACCATTGCTTTTAGCCGTGATTCGGCATCATCTGACAATTTTCTTATATGATAGATGTAATAAAGCGCAAATATATAAATACTAATATAGAAGATAAAACCAAAGATTCCAATCTCGGCAAGAATCCAGATGTAATCATTGTGCGGTTGGATGATCGCGACAGTCTCCGGGGTCGTGCGGTAGCCGTAAAGCGGGAAAATGATCTTCCAATTCCCCGCCCCCACACCGAGGAGAGGGTGATCCAGAATCATCTTGACGGAGTTGATCCACCAGTTCAATCGGCCGTTATCCCCGGTACGTAATTCGACATTGTTGATTACAAACGTCGCCAAGGCAATGCCAAGCACCAGGACGGCGATGAGAATATACAATTCGGTTTGAGATGTTTTTGCGGATTTCTTTTTCTTGTTATTCCTACGGTTGGTGGGTTGTTGTTGTTTAAGATCAGGACGCCGAGTAAATCGACTCATCACAACACAAAAGATTCCGGAGACAACTATCGCCAACCACACAGAACGCGTTGTCGAAATGATGATGTTATACAAGCATAATATCAGAGAAACCACCGCCCCATGCCTCCAATATCCAGGCAGCCGAAGAAATCCGTAAACTATAAATGAAGAGGAGAGAAAGAGGAATTCGGCGAACTGGTTGCGGTGCCACATTAAGCCGTGAGGCATCGTGGGTGAAGGGCTAAAATCCAGGATGTTGAAATAGTATTGCAGTAAACCGATTATCCCTAGTATTATAGTATTGATAATCATAAACTTAGAAAATAGAAGAAGATATTCCCGGTTGAGCAGAAAAACCAAAACCGCCTCAAAAATGAAAGCGAAAAACAGGGTTGTCTTCAGCGCTTCAAAAATCCATTCGGAAAATGAATGACTGCTGAAAAAAGAGAGATAGGTGATCAGGGAAAACAAAATGATAGAAGGGAAAATAGCTCGTGATAACAGGGTGTGGCAGGTTTCCGGGCAGGTCGCGGTTAAACGTAGAATTAGAGGAATCGAAAGCAAGACGATCAGCGCGCCAAGCAAGCAGAAACGGATCAGAACATTAGGATCCATTGTCCCGCTCGTTTGCACGAATGGGATCAGGAAAACAGTTCCAACCGCGAGAAAATAGAGGAGGAAGCGATCGTATTTCGATGTAAGCGTAATCATAGTTCGGAGTCGTTCTTCTTCTCAAGTATCCTCATCAATGCCACCAACCCCTTCGCAGGTTAAAGTTATTTATCCTGTTTGACGGTATGCAAGAGACTCTCTGCTGCCTCCTCTCGTCCGGTAAGACGATATATCCTTGCCAGTTCAAGTTTGGTCGCGTCAAAATCAGGCGCAATCACCAGCGCACGATTTAGGTAACTCGCCGCGTTTCGATAGTCTTTTCCTATACTGTAATATATTCCCCAATTGATCAAAGCTTTGAGTTTATCGCGACTCGTAAATCCATTCTGAGAACACCGCCGCTTGAAAGTAGCATGGGCGTCCCGCCCATGTACGGTCGGGACGACTGTGCTACGGTGAGAGCGCTGGCATCGGATAGTGATATTCTGGCGAGGTGACAATCACATGTACAACCTTCTCGGGCAGGGGATCTTTAAAACGATCCAGATATACACCGCTGGACAGCATCGCTTCGACTTCGACGCCTCAAACACTAGGCAGGAGTTGGTCAGCTTGTGTCACCAAACACCGCCTCCCAATATAATTTCCCTGATAAATATCAACAGTTTCTACTTCAATAACAGGATTTTGCAAACCTTATGATATTCCGCCGTTTCCATGACCAGAAAGTAAACACCTGAAGTCAGATCTTTAGCCTGAAAGCTGATGGAGTAATGTCCCGGCTGCTTTAAGGCATTCAATAATGTCGTCACCTCTTGCCCAATTAAGTTGTATATTTTGATCCTAACCTCCGCAATTTTGGGCGTATCGTAATCGATCTGTATCGTTGAGTTGAACGGATTGGGGTATGGCTGTCCCAAAGAGAAGTTGAGAGGGACAGCGGGTGGTGTCAGGTTGAGCGCAAGTTCGGCATAAGGAGCCTTGCCATAGCACTTCTCGCTGGTGATTTCCGTTAAGCAAACACCATCCGCGGATAATACACGCACTCTGATCGGATGCCCCTCGGTGAATCCCGGTAAATCATAAGTCTCCGATCCACCCCAGGCGATGACCGGGATGATTTTCTGACTATCTTCAGCGCCTTGATCGGGCACGGCAGCTCTTCCCACCAGCAATACACTATCATAGAGTTCAACTATTGCGGGATGCAGTGCAAGAAGTTCATCACCAAAGGAGACCAAAACCGCATAGGGCAAGCCGGTAGGTTGAGGCGAATTTTCATAATAATCGGAAAATGTTTGTTGGTTTGGGGAAAATTCGCTACTAGGCAGATCTGGATTATTTTCTGCTCGCAGCGCTTCATCCTGCGGATATTGGAAAGTGACCTGTTCGGTTACAAAGACAAAGTAACCCTCGCCGGGATTGAGCTGCATATCCCGTGGAATCGGAGGTATATATAATCTTCCATCATCAGTTTGTACAATTAATAAAACATCATGAAACTCAGCAAAGGCTCGCGACACCATCATACTATAATTGAAAGGATACCCAATCCAATTCCAAATACGCGGATACAGAGTGTATTCAGTCAGCGGGTCGATGAGTTCGCCCCGGATAGTTAAAGATGATGCTGTATTGCAGTAGAGCTGGTAACCCTGTGCGAGTTCGATGTCGCCGATGGTATTGATACGATTGGGAAGATAGATGTCGCCATTGGATTGATAGACAATCTCCAAGTATTCGACATTTCCGAAGACTGCCTCGGCATCGAGATTCGCTGGAACCAGGTAAGTCGAAATCAGCTCGAAATATCGCCCTTGTAAGGGGAGAGTCATCGTGGGCAAGCCGGTTGTGGCAGAGAGGCTGAGCTGGGTGTAGGGACCGAACCCAAAAGCGCCGTTACCTACCTGATAAACTGCTTCGGCGGGGAGTTCCAGTTGAAAAGCCTCTGTCCAGATACGAAAAATCATTGGATTGCCGGGAGTGAAACCGGGGCGATCATCCTCAAGGTCTTCCTGCCAGGCTCGCAGTGGCAGGGGGAAAGCACCGGTCACGCCGACTGATCCGACACAGAGTTCGCCATCGAAAACCGCAATCTCATCTCCGAGAAGCAGCGATTGCCCATCCAACAACGCCTGGGTAATGGCGATGTTGTAAGCAGCGCCGGTGGGGTCGACCGGATCGAAATGGATGAAGCCTTCCCCGCTGACATGGGCTTGAATCAGATGATGGTTCGGATCGTTGCTGGTGATGCTGACATCCGCCTCAGACAAAATTCTCGCCATCGGGCGGAAAATGATCTCCACAGAAGTCCCGGCAAACGGCACCAGGGTAAACTCATCCAGCTCCTCGACTTCAAACGCGGCGTTATTGGATTGTATCGAAGTGATCGTCAGTGCCTGATCACCGACATTGAGAATCTCCATCTCCCAGGCGGCGATGTTTCCGATTGCCACTTCACCAAAGTCGTGATAGACTTCAGGAAGCTGGATTCTTGGCTGCGGAGGATTCATGGTGTATGTGCAGATGATGAAATGTTCCGGGTCAAACTGCCAATTGGTGGGGACAAAATCCAGGTCTCCCAGATCCAGCGTTTGATACGCTGTCGGTTCAACCTCGGCGCGAACGATTACATCTCCACCTCCGCCAAAAAGACGGATTGGCAAGGGAGTGCTGAAATAGGGAGCATTGACCTGTTGCTGCAATAGGTTGATCGTCACCTGGCTGCCGTGTTCATTGGGCGTAACCGTAAAGGTGTTGAAGTTATATTCGGGATAGCCGGCATGATAAACCCATTCCTCGAAGAAGGCATCCAACTCCATTCCGGAGACATCCTCGACCACATCGCGAAATTCATCGGTTACCGCGCTGCCCATACCGTACTCCACGCCATATTGACGCAGAGCTTCGAAGAAATTTTCATCACCGACCAGCCAGCGTAGCGTATGCAGCACCAAGGCGCCCTTTTTATAGACAGCTAATCCAAAGAGGAAATCAGGCGGAGGATCATATATTGGATAACGAATCAATTCATCCTCGGCGAAATAGTAAACCTGGAAGATGAACAGTGTCTGCTCATAGAGGGCGGGATCCAAATGCTCCGCCCAAAGCACTTCACAATAGGAAGCAAAACCTTCGTTCAGCCAGATGTGAGAGAAGGTCAGGGGACCGACCCAATCACCCCACCATTGATGTCCGAGTTCATGGGCGACGATGTTTTCGGCGTTCCGATTGCCCATCCGTACTAGGTTCTCGCCATAAGTGGTGCAGGTTTGGTGTTCCATGGCACCCCAGCCGTCGAAGATCGGAGCCATCGCCTGGTCGTATTTATTGAAGGGATAGGGTCCAAACAGCGTCTCGAAGTATTCGATTATCTGCCCAGTGCGTCCGAACTCGAAAGCCGCCAAGGCGCTGTCAGCCGGGTAAACCCAGAAATTGACTTCAGTGTCGTTGAGTCCATAGACGCCTGAAGGAATGCGGATATAGGGGTGTGCAGCGAGGCTGATCAAATAGGTGGAGATCGGATCTTCGCTGCGCCAAATTGTGCGGCATCTCCCATCCCCAAGGTCGGTCTCTTCAAGCAAAACGCCGTTGGACGCCACTCGGTAGGTTTCCTCGAGGATCACCGTCATCTCGACAATGTCCAGCTTGTCGAACGGCAAGTCGTAGCAGGGAAGCCAATAGCGGGTGCTGTAGGGTTCACCAAAGGTGTAAAGACAATCCTGGGCGGGTTGATAGACCATACCACCGAAACGATTGTCGTCTCGAAGCGGTCCTTCATAGTCGATTTCGATGTTCAACAAATCGCCGATTCCGGTTCCAGGCGGAAGAATGATAGAGATTAACGAACCGTTATATTCGTATTCAATGGGAGAGTCATTCAACTGAACCGATTGAACCGTACATTCGCAGAGATGAATCGCGATCATCTCCGGGTTGTCTTCCATCACTTCAACATTCAACGCAACATTGCCGGTGAATGTTCTCGCGGGGATATCCGGAGTGATTGTGGCGTGAAGTTCCAAGGCATCGAAGCTGTGTATGCTATCGGCGTCCAACTCTCCCAATTGTTGTGAGTAGAAATCCAGATAGTTTTCCGGATACGCCTCCGGGTGCGCTTGTCGCAGATCCGGATGCGGGCACGCCTTCAGCAAACTCGGCATGACCATCATGATCGATATTATAAAAAGTGCACTAATTCGTACCCTGATCATTGTCGCCTCCTCAATCTTTACCTCTTTTTTATCTATGCGCCTTTGTGCCTTTGTGTTGGTGTCTTGGCGTCATGGTGGTGAAATCAGTTTAACTGAAAAATACAATATGATCAGGTTAAATGAAACTCTCGAACTGTTGAAATTGACATGCCCAGCTGAAGGTTGCTGAGGCAAATTCGTGAGTCTTTTACTGCCTTGACAAAGCATAAGGGAAACCTTAAAATGGTAAGGGAGATGGTCATTAGCGCATTTTATTCTCCTCAGGGTCGCCGCTTGAGGGCACGGTCGGGTTTGAGAAATTATATTTACCGGCGACTAGGAATTTTCAAGGCGCATCCCTCTTCAAGGCATCTCATCATCTCAGCGTAACAAACGGTATGAAGGGATATCCATGTCGATTATAACCATTTCGCGCGGTACATTCAGCGGTGGTAAGGAGTTTGCCGAGAATCTGGCGAAAAAACTCGGATACCGCTGTTTGAGCCGTGAGGAGCTTTCCGAGGAAGCGATCAAGCTGAATGTGCCGGTGGGAAAGCTGCAGACCGCTATGGTCAAACCACCCCGCGTCTATCAAAGAATGATCCCCCAGAGAGAATTTTATCTCTCCTGCATCACCTCGATACTCTGCAAATATATCCTTGAAGGACCATTGGTCTATCATGGACATACCGGTCACCTGCTGCTTCCCGGCATTCCGAACATCTTCCGCATCAGGGTCGTCGGGGTAATGGAACATCGTATCGAAAAGGTGATGACTCGTCTGGGATTAAGTCAAGAAAAAGCGATTGAATACATCAATAATGTCGATAATGACCGCGACAAGTGGGTTCGTTTTCTTTATGGTGTGGATTGGCATGATCCCTCGAATTATGATATAGTCATTAACCTGGATCAGGTAGGAGTGGCGAATACCTCCACCGCCTTGTGCACCATGGCGGAGCTGCCCGATTTCAAGTTAACCCCCGCTGCGAAAAAAGCCTTGCAAAATCTCTATCTCTCCAGTCACGCACGATTCCTTCTGGCTCACGATGCGAGGACAAGCTACGCTGATTTCAAGGTCACTGCTAACGAAGGAATTGTCCAGGTGACCTGCTTGCCACAATACTCCGAAACTGCCGAATATGTCGCCGAGGTGTTGAGAGACATCGAGGAATGTTCGGATGTCCGTTGTACCATCGCCGGAAGCAGCATTCTCTGGCTGGGCGAGAAATTCGATGTCAAATCCGAACTCTTTTCCAATGTCGTCCGTATCGCCAAGAAATGGGATGCCGCGGTTGAATTGCTCGAGATCTCCGTTACAGCTCACCCGGATTCTGCGGACACCTCGGTACTTACGACCAGTGAAAAAAAGCATAAGGAACTGTTTCATCCTGAACATGATGGGGGTATTGGAGATGATGACAAGGCAGCCGCGGTAGTAGATGAGAAGAGCATCAATCCGGTTCTGGATAAGCTTTTAGCTGAAGGATGTTCCGGAGGCAGTTCGACTGTCTACGGCGACCAGGAGACGTTGTTGACCACGCTTGGTCATCGTTCACAGTACCGGTTAGTGGTGATCGGAGACCTTTTCCTGGCGAAAACCGGATCGACACGGACAAGAATGACCAGCGAGATGAGAAGATTCCTGGCGGATAGCATCAAGGCGCCGGTGGTCAGTGCAGATGAATTAAAGCAGGAACTTGGATTTAAACTTAAAGATTTAGTTAGATTAAGCATGTTTTTTATGGTTGCCTGCGTATTATTTATCATTGTCTTTATGAATCAGAAAATTGTTTTGGAAATACTTGCAGGTGAATCATATAAACAATGGCGTATCTTGGCGATAATCTTACTCTTATTATTTGTTCCGACCTTCGCGTATGCTTATGGATCGTTTGCCAGACAGATTTTCCGGTTTTTCAAATTCGACTAACCAAGATGAGGATCGGTGATGAGTGGAATTGATCTATTTAGCAACTTGACACTGGCAACAGCGATTCAAGTAGTTGTTCTCGGGTTCATTGGAGGGGTACTGAGCGGTTTTATCGGCAGCGGGGGGGCATTTTTTATAACTCCGGGGATGATGAACCTGGGGATCCCCGGGGTGATCGCTGTTGGATCGAATATCACGCATAAGTTCGGCAAAGCGTTGATGGGCTCAAAACGTCATGGCGAACTGGGGCATGTTGACCGGAAACTTGGTTATTACATGCTGGTCAGCTCTTTCATCGGGATTCGTATCGCGGTTTGGTTGAATGCCACATTATTTAAGCTTGGCGGAGATTCTCACGGTGAAGGGGGCGGCAGCGCCGCCGGTGATCTCTATATCAGCGCAATCTTCGTCATGGTATTGTCGGTTATCGCAGTCTCGATTCTTCGTGACGCTTTGAGGACACGAGAAGGCGGTGAGGGACCTTCAGTCTGTCTGGCGGAATTTTTCGCAAAAATTCAAATCCCCCCGATGATCTATTTCCCCGTGGCAGAGGTCAGAGTATCATTGTGGGTGGTTTCCATCGTCGGATTGGCGACCGGTTATCTTGCAGGAACTATTGGTGTGGGCGGATTTGTCGGTGTTCCGGCGATGATTTATGTCTTCGGCATTCCAACCCAGGTCGCCGCTGGAACCGAGCTGTTTCTCGCCATGTTCATGGGCGCCTGGGGTGCGATCAACTATGGCTGGGGCGGATTCGTCGATCTGCGGCTAACACTCTTGCTTTATCTGGGTTCACTCGTGGGTATTTACATTGGCGCTTATGGAACCAAGGTTGTCAAGGAAAAAATGATCCGGATTGTTACAGGTATCATTATTCTCCTCTGTGTTCTCAGCCGTTTGGTAGCAGTACCGGCGTATTTGCAAAAGCTAGGCGTCAAATTCTTCAATCCTGATTGGAATGTTTACTGGAATGGCGCAAGTAAGACATTATTGTTTGTCAGCGGTATCTCGGGGGTGCTGGTCATCCTAATCGCGGTTCTGCGGGCGCATCGAAAACGCCGGCGGATTCAGGCGCTTCTCCCGGCTATACGCTGATTTCACGCTGGTAGCGTAGGCGTCCCCGCCTGCGGTAGCATAAGTAGAAATGCCCACCGCTATTAAATGGAGTTTACATGCAGGAACTGTTGAAAATCATGATTATTGACGACGAACCGATCGTCGGAAAGCGTTTGAAACCCGCCATGGAAAAAAAGGGATGCGAGGTCGAAACCTTTACTACCGGCGCGGAAGCGTTGAAACGGCTGGAAGAGAAAGATTTCGACATCGTGGTTACCGATGTGCGGATGGACGAGATAGACGGCATCGATGTCATGACTCGGGTGAAAAAACGTTCGCCGCGAACCAAGGTAATCATCATTACCGGATACGCCACCATCGAAATGGCGCGTGAAGCGCTCGCCAAGGGAGCGTTCGATTTTATCGCCAAACCCTTCAAACCCGACGATCTGCGAGTGGTGGTGGAAAAAGCCGCCGAAGCGTTGCGCAACGAGAATAAATAAACGATATCTTCAAGTAAGGGAAAATGCGGGAAAAACAGGAAAAAGCGCATCCCAACGAATTCGCTCACCTCACTTCGGAGGAGTTCGAAGAACGTGCGCAGAAAGCTCTGCAGGAGCGTCCCACTCTGAGTATCAGAGTGCGACTCATGCTCGGTTTCCTGCTTTTTTTTGTCCTGACCGGCGCCATGATATTTTCCACCATCATCATCCTCCGGCGTCTCGAGACAAAGACGCAGTTCCTGGTCATTGCAGATCGATACACGAATGAAATCCAGCAAGCGCGTAGATTTGAAAAAAATTACTTCCTCTACGGCACCAACCTGACGGATGTCTTTGAACACGTCATTGCGGCTCAAACCCTGATGGAGGCATCCAAACCGGAATTGGAAACCGTGCTGGGTAAAACCAATCTGATTACGATGAGCGATCATCTTAACCAGTATTACAATTTGTTGAAACAACTGGAATCGTTAATCATTGTAAATAAAACGAACGATTTGCCTCAGTATTCCGAGATCGAAGCGGAACTGCGGCAGCACGGATCACTCATGGTTTCGTTTGCGCTCGATCTTTCCGAGAGGGAGCGAAAAAGTATCAGAACTATGTTTCACTGGACAAAACGTGTCCCCTTGATCTTTTTGGCGTTTCTCCTCATCCTGGCGATCTATGAAGCTAATTTTATCTCCCGGCAGATGATCGGCCGGCTGTCCCGACTAATGGAACTGACCAAACGAATTGCCGAAGGGGATTTTACTCCCATTATGCCGGAACGGAAGTACCGTGATGAATTCTCGAATGTCAACATCGCACTCAACAGTATGATGCACCAGTTGAATCGGCATCAGGAAATCATGATTCAATCTCATAAACTTCGCGCAGTTGGCAGCTTGACGGCTGGTGTCGCCCATGAGTTGAACAATCCCCTGAACAACATCACCCTGACCGCTGCTATGCTCGAAGAAGACTTCTTCGAGTTGAACGATCAGCAGCGATTGGACATGGTCAAAGACCTGGTTCATGAAGCGGAACGATCCGAACGGATTGTACGGAACCTCCTCGATTTTGCTCGTGAGAGCGAAATTACCATCCGACCTTTGGACATGCGTCAACTGCTCGAAGAAACCTTGAAATTTGCCTCGAATCAGATCAAGCTTCGTAAAATGCAGGTCGAGTTTGATCCGGGAGACACAATAGCTATGATTCACGGTGATCGGCAACAACTCAGCCAGGTTTTCCTCAATCTCATCCTTAATTCGTTGGACGCCATGACTGAAGGAGGAAAACTGGCGATTTCCATTGAACGCTCGACGACTTCGGGATTTGTCGCCGCCAAGTTCAAAGATAACGGCTCTGGGATTGCTCCGCACATACTCTCGCGCATCTTTGATCCGTTTTTCACCACCAAACCGACCGGAAAGGGCACCGGACTGGGATTATCCGTCTCACTGGGAATTATCAAGCAGCATGGCGGGGATATTCAGGTTCAAAGCATAGTGGGGCTGGGAACCGAATTCACTGTGCTCTTGCCGGTCGTGGAAATGCCGGCAGAAATCACGACCAAGAAGATATGATGCCTTCTATAGTGAAAGAAGTTAGCAAGAGACGATGTCAGTCGGATGCAGTGGCGTCTCGTCACCGGCTGACTCTTAGGTAAGGAGTCTGCTATGGTAAAAACGTTGGTGCATAAAATAATGATCCCCTTCGATAAGTATCCCCATGTTAATCATGATGATACGCTTCTGAAGGCGATGGAAGTTCTGGAAAATGCGGTGATCATGATGGATGGTCAGCAGTCTCTTCCACGAGTTCTCCTGGTGATGCAAGATGAGAACAGCCTGATCGGAGTAATCGGACGACGGCATATTCTGAAGGGTCTGGAGCCCAAATACCTGGTCAAACAATCATTGAAAGCGCGAAAAAAATTGTTTGATACAAAGGTCGATCCGGCGCTGACTGAACTACATTCGAAAAGGATTGTCCGCGGAATCCTGGAACGGTCGGAACAACCGGTCAGTGAAATGATGGAAGCCATTAAAGCGACCATCGATTATGATGATCACATCTTCAAAGCAGTTTATGAGATGAACGAAAATGATGTAAGTTTATTGCCGGTTTTCAAAGATAATCATGTGATTGGTGTCGTTCGTACTGTCGAAATCTTTCAAGTTATTGCTAAAGATTTACTAGAACAGAAATATATCTGGTAATGGCTCCTTTCGTTTCCAATGATCGATCATCTCCCCTATTTCAGGTAAGTCACACGGCTGACCGCCTGCTGTCCATCATCGGTGGAGAGACGAATGAGATAAATCCCTGCCGAACACTCCGGTTGCCAGGTGATTCTATGGAACCCTGGATTAAGTCGACCTGGCGATAATCTGGCAATCGACCGTCCAAGGATGTCGAACACTTCACCATAAACCTCGGCGGTTGATTGCAATCCGAAGACAAGGGTAACTTGGGTGTTGAATGGATTGGGGTATGCGGCGGTGATCTCCAGACTATTTGGCAGTTCAGTTGAAAGCCAGTCTTTTTTCACCGGACGTATGTCATGGTAGATTGCGCCGATATCGCGGGTGGTGCCGTCGGGATCCAAACCAAACCAGGGATCAGGATTCCCGGCGTTGACGCATGGAGAACCATAATTAAGACGGAAATCTCGCCGGGCTGGATCGACAAAGACCGGGTCCAGGAGGATGTTGAAAAATTCATCACAGGGATCACCGTTGAGGTTGTATTGACCCATTTGGATCACACCTACTCCTTCAGGGGTTGTCCCGCCGAAGTTACCCTCAAGGTTATTGAAAAAATCGCTGTATTCAACGGAGCAGTAGGGTGAATCATCGAAGTAGGCGCCATAATTGGTGCTGCCGTATACGATAGTGTCAACGATTTTGGCGGAGGTATATCTCATGAAGATGCCCCCTCCAGCAAATTCGTCTGTTGCTGAATTATAAGCGACGGTGCAATTGATGATCGAAGGTTCAGAGTATCCGAAATACATTGCGCCTCCGCTTCCACTGACATTTCCGGTAAAGACGCCATACTGAATAGTAGGATTGGACTCTCCGGAGTAAATCCCCCCGCCGGAAGAATTCGCTTGATTATCGATTATCACGACATTCTCAATTGTAGGCGTGGATTCAAAAATGACGGCGATTCCTCCCCCGTAGTTGGCAGTATTGTTGCTGATAATGCAGTTGCGGATGACCGGATCGGCGTAACTGATAAAAATCCCGCCTCCGTAAGAAGCCTCGTTATCCTCGATGAGGCAGTCCTCAACCAGCGAGAAGGAACCATCGATATAAATCCCGCCTCCCGGATTGTGGGAAATGCTGCATAATCGAACTTGTGGATTACAGGCATTGATCTCAATCCCCCAATCGTTGCTGCCTTCAACGATGCAATATTCCAATCGGCTCTCTGTGGAAGAGTACCTTGTGAAATCGATGCCTCTCCATCGCGCCCCAGCGTGTAGAAGGTTGAATTCTATCGGCTCCTCTTCTGTTCCTACCGCGATTAACGTTCCATTCACTTCCAAGCTTGTTGTCGCTTCAAATAGAAGAGTCGCCCCCGCTTCAATGGTTAGAATCTGCCCTTCATCTACAAATGCATTATCTTCCACGATATATGAATCTGCAGCTAAGACACCTTGCAAGGATCCTGATATTCGAGTCTGGGCGGTTGAAGAAATTGTAACTCCCACCAACAAGACTGCCACAAGGATCGGTATGATATAATCAATTTTCACGATTCTCTCCACTGTTTCCATTTAAGGTTTAATCTATCCTTCAGAGTAAGTCATAGTTAAAAATACTTCGCCTGCATAAAGCAATGCAAACGGAAAACGAAAAAATCCCCAAAGAAATCAGTTTCCCTTGGACTCATGGAGGTAGTGGTCGGAACCACTGAAGGTTCTTGCTCATCATAACCTTAATGTGTTAAACTCTAACAGGATAAACTGCTGAACGTTGAGTATTCGGGTAAAACCGTCGTTTCATCCCCATATTTTAGATTGCTCCATGCGAGACAATGACCAATGGATCCAAGAGCGTGAAAGAAAAATTATTCCAGCCGCTTAGCTCTGGAGATTGGACTCTTACTGGCGGATTCTATTAAGAATTGGATTGCATAAATAGTTGTCATTGTTCATATTGAGCATTGAAAGAAAAGAGCGGGACGTTTTTCAGAATTAACTTCAGGGAGATTCATGAACCATCGTACTTTTGTAAAGAAAGATGTCGTCACTCGAGTTGTTGATATTACCGGATTTGATCCGCAACTGACAGCTAAGACGGTTGACGCCACATTTAACACTTTGCGTGAAATGATGATTGAAGGATCGGATGAATTGCGCATCGAGATACGAAATTTCGGTGTATTCGAGGTAAAAAAAACAAAGGCTAAATCCGCAGCGCGCAATCCCAAAACCAATGAGGTTGTTTACGTTCCTCCTCGTCGAAAAACACATTTCAAACCGGGCAAACTAATAAAAGACGCGATGAAAAAATCCATTCGCGAATAGAGCTGTCATCCAGGAGAGGAACAATGAACCATATTTCCAATCGTAAGTACGCTACCACTCATACTTCATTCCTCCGACAAAGAAGAAGCGAAATTGATAAGCGGTATCGCGTTTTCCATTATCCGCATAGATATATTGTGCGACATTGGGGCGATCTAGGATATTCTCAATCTCCATAAAGACAACCACAGCGTTCCCGCCAAAGAACCATTTGTCATCCAAACGGACATCCCAGCGGCTATAGGCTGGATAGCGATCATCATGAATCACCTCCAACCGATCTTCCCAATGGTATTCAAGTTGCGGTCCGGCATCGGTCCAGATTCTTGAAGTATAGGGACGGCCGGAAACATAGCGGATACGTGAGGATACTGTAACTTCATCCCCATTGATTGGCAAGGGAAGAGTCCACCACCAATACCATTTCTTCTGCTCATTCTCTCGGAAATGGGTCATGGGGAATTTATATCCCAGCACCAGGGTCAAGATATGGCGAATATCGTAATCGGCGGGGAATTCCTGAAAAACACTATCCTTTGCTTTCGACTGACCATAAGAATAACTGAAGGTGCTGTACCATTGCTTGGTCAAAATCTGCTGGGCAAACAACTCAAGCCCCCAGGCGTATTTAGTCCGCTTCGGCAGGAAGAGATTGGAACGAAAGGTGTCAATTGTCGCGAAGTGGTTAACCATCGCTTCCTCGCTGATTAGCAGGTTTTTATAGTCCTTGTAATATCCCTCCAGGCTTAGTTTGCTTGATTCCCGCGGAAAATAGGTCACTCCCAGCACCGCCTGATCTGCCCGGCTGTAAGGCAGATAACGGTTGCCGTCCTTCTCATCATAAGTATAAATCTGCATCGGATGCGCCTGATAATATCTTCCATAAGCCCCGCTGATGATCAAATTCGCGAGGAGATAGTACTGAGCCGAGAAACGAGGTCCGATTGTGTGTTTGTTCGGATAGTCAAATCCATCGTAACGAAGCCCGGCGACAAGGGAAATATGTGACCTGGGACGCCAAGTGTACTGTACATAAGCGCCGTACTTCAAAGAAGTCCGCTCTTTCTCGATCACGATCGTGCCCGAAGGGAAAATATCAGGCTCCCCATCCAATTTTCCGTAAAGCGTCCCATCCTCATACAAGGTCGAATCCTTTACCATCCAGATATCCCGTATGAAGGAGATCGGCTTCAGGCTTAATCCGGCTGACCACTCATCGTGATCGAAGGCTCGCGCCGTCCAATGTAGATGAATCTGATCATCAGCCTCCCAGTTGCGGTGACGCATGATTAACCGTTTCTTCCGGTTTTCCACTTCAAAGACATCGGCATTGAAGCTCGCCCAACTGCGCCCGATAATGAGATCGCTGAATCCGACACCCCAGAGACTCCGTAGACGGGCACCGACAATGTACCGCGTGCTGTAAAAATCGACACCTTCCGCCCCTCGGCTGTACGCACCTTCCTCTTCATCCTCGATCTTGACGTCATCGACCGCCAGTAATCCGTTAATGGTCAGCTTATGCTTTGGCGACAAATCATAGACCACCTTCGACTGAGTATCCCAATAATGGGGAATTGCCGTGAGTCCCACTTGCTTGTGAATCAGATCCAAATAGCTTTTCCTCGCCGAGACTAAGTATGATCCCCTCCCTCGCGACCATGGTCCTTCTAAATAACCTCCGGCGCCCGCCATCGAGAACATCAAATCGCCATTTATATGCTCACGATCGCCTTCTCGGAGATCGACCGCCAGAACGCTGGAGAGACGGTCGCCATACTTCGCGGAAAAACCACCCGAGGAGAATGTCACTTCCTTCAAAAACTCCGGATTCAGGGCGCTGATCGGACCCCCAGTGCCCGCTTCATAGCCGAAATGATTGATGTTGTCGATCTCGATGCCGTCCACTACGGTCAAGTTCTCGTACGGGCTGCCGCCACGCACCACGATCTCATTGTTCTGGTCGTTTTCAGTCGCCACCCCGGGTAGAGCTTGGATCATCCGCTGAACATCTTCCGCACTTCCAGGCGCACGACGGATTTCTTCATACCGCAGCGATCGGTTGGAGACCGGCAGATCGGGCGTTGTATTGAAAACTCCAGCCTTGACTACCACTTCTTCCGCTTGTACAGCATCCGGCAGCAGGAGAAACTCCACTACCGTCGTGCGATTGGGGAGCACGTGGATTTCGTGAATCGTCAAAGTACGGTATCCCAAGGCGCTGGCTTGCAGATGGTACAATCCCGGCGGCAGGTTGGCGATTATGAAATTCCCTTCCAAATCCGCCGCTGCACCATATCGCTCCCCGGTTACAATCACATTCGCACTCGGAATCGCCGCACGTGTCGAACGATCCACCACCCGACCGCTTATCTTCCCTGGTAGTACTTCGCTATGAACATAAACGCTGATGAAAAACAGGATTATTGCGAAAAGGATATAAAAGAAAAACCTGTTCATTGGGCAGAAATCCTAGCCATAACTCGCATCGGGATTATTTTTGTGATCATAGCGTGTGACGCGATCAACACTACAGTTCATAAGGGATAAACCTCTATTTGATTTTGGACTCTTCTCATCGGTAATAAGGTAGTTCAATAATTTGAGGGAAAAACGCTGGGAGTGCAAGTAGGTAGTATTTAGCAGGTAGCATTTAGCAGGTAGCCTTGACGCTACTCAGGGTAGCGTAAGCCTCCGTGCTTGCGATCCTCCGTGCTTGCTAGAGTGCCGTCAGCCGTCCTCGGCTGACGGAAAACAAAGATCTTAAGTGTCAGCCGAGGACGGCTGACACCACTATAATTGCGATTCTCCATGCTTGCGATTTGTGGTTATAATCTCTCGCAGGCAGGGACGCCTACGCTACCGACACGAGGGGTAGCGTAAGCCTCCGTGCTTGCGATTTGTGGTTGTAATCTCTCGCAGGCGGGGACGCCTACACTACCCTCGCAGGCGGGGACGCCTACGCTACCCTTTGCCGGATTGCCCCTGTACACTTGTT